>JAFOHH010000149.1 GCA_017421905.1 Clostridia bacterium | reverse complement strand
TTTCGGGTGAAGTGGTAGAAAAAACAGACTGGGGCATCACCGATTTTATCCCTGTTGATGTCAACTTTCCTGCGATAGAATATTTTTTATTTGCCGAAAAAGACGTTTTATCGCTTGCTTTTTACGATCAGCAAAAATCCTTTCTTTGCGGGGTAACTGCCGAGGGAGAAAGTTTTTTGGAAAATACGGTAAACGATACTATGCGTGTGCCTGGCGGAGCAATATTTTTCCGCGTATGCGCGCCCAAAGCTTTTTCCAAATCTGCAGTAGTTTTTGCTAATACTCTTCCACAAGTTAACCCCTCCGAAAAGGTCGTAGCCGTTGCCTGCATTGGTGATAGTCTAACGGAAGGGGATTACGGCGGTGTGCCTTGCGTGGCAAACGTGCAGCCGTATAATTACCCTTATTTTATGAAAAAATGTTTCCGCGTGCTTACCCGTAATTACGGTAGATGCGGCAATACTTCTTCCGATATCAACGCATGGTTTGATAGCGGAGAAATCGTTTTGAAGGAAGCGAATATTACGCTTATTATGCTCGGAACGAATCAAGGACTTTCCTTAGGGAGTGATAAGCATTTATGTGCATATAAGCAGCTCATTTGCAAAATTAAAAAAACAGAGCCGCAAACGAAAATCGTTCTCGTTACGCCTCCAAGAGCAACAATAAACCCCAAACAAGTAAATTTTGGATATGCAGGAAACGTTGAAAACGCCGTTAAAGAGGTTATTTTACTTGCAAAAAGCGAAAATTTACCTCTTATCGATTTGTATCATAGCGGCGTATTTACCGAAGAAAATGAAGACGTTGCTCAACCGCGCGACGGATTGCATTTCGGCTATTTAGGCTATAAAAAGCTTGTCTATTTTTAGGGGAAGAATTACAAAAGCTTTTTCCCTCTGTGTTTTTTTAATAAAGCTGCCGAGGTATCATAAACTCTTTAAAAAAACGAAATAGAAACGGTAAAAAGATATGATTAAACGCAAAAAAGCCAATGAAATTGTTTTATTTTCCTATCCTGCTTTCGTGCAGGAGTTGGAACACCTTGCAGACCCTGCATACCGCAAATTTGATTTGGGCATTATGAAAACGCAATATTATTTTTACGGTGTTTCTACTCCAAAGTTAAAGAAAATGGCAACTGCAATTTTCAAAACGGGGTGCTTACCTTTTTTGGAATACGCCGAAGAAAACGGGTTCGACTCATACGAGCAGTTAATGATTTTCGGTCTTTTGCTTGGAAAAATGAAAGACGGAGAAGAGCTGGAAGAGCATATCCCTTATTTTTTAGAGGCGGTTGATAATTGGGCTATTTGCGATCAAACGGCCTCTGCAATGCGTTTTTTTTCCAAAAATAGAGAAGAGTATCTCGATTTTATTTACGCTTGCTTGGAAGACGATCGCCCATACGTGCGTAGGTTTGCCTTTTCTTGCCTTATTTTCCAGTTTAAAACGGTGGAATATGCAGGACCGGCTCTCGCTGCCGCGCTGGAAAATCAAGAATCTCTTTTATGCGTTTCTTCGGCTAAAGCATGGCTGTTTCAAACCTTTTATACCATCGTTCCCGAAGAAGTGCGCCTTGCGCTTTTTCAAGGCATTGCCAACGGGCAGATGATCGGCCTTCCCGATGAAAAAACAAAAAAACGAACCTTACAAAAGATGCGCGATTCTTTGCGCGTTTCCAATGAAGACAAGCAATTATATTTTAGAGGTTAATTATGGACGTTATTGTAAAACTTTCCGAAGAATTTTCGCTTACGAAGGCTAATGCGGCAAACTGCGTTGCTCTTTTAGACGAGGGGAATACCGTTCCCTTTATTGCGCGCTACCGCAAGGAAATGACGGGGCATATCGACGATCAAGTTCTTCGTGAATTTGCCGAACGCCTTACTTATCTTCGTAATTTAGAAAAGAGAAAAGAGGAAATTTCCGCCGCAATCGATTCGCAGGGAAAACTCACTCCGGAGCTAAGCGAAGCTCTTGCTAAAGCCGAAACCTTAACCGAGGCGGAGGATATTTACCGCCCCTATAAACAAAAGAAAAAAACGCGTGCTTCCGTTGCTATTGCGCGCGGCTTAGAGCCGCTTGCCGATCTTATTTTGGCGCAAACTGCATCAATCGGTAGTGTGGAAGAGTTGGCGCAACCCTTCGTTTCGGAGGAAAAGGAGGTTCCTGACGTAAAATCTGCTATTGCGGGAGCAAAGGACATTATTGCCGAACGCGTTTCCGATAATGCAGAGCTGCGTAAACGCCTGCGCGAGCTCTTTATGAAGTTTGGCGAAATTTCTTCTAAGCTTGGAAAAAGTGAAGATGAAAAAGCAAAGGTATACGAAACTTACGCCGATTATGCCGAACCCGTAAATCAAATAAAAAGCCACCGCGTACTAGCCTTAAACCGTGGCGAGGACGAAGGATTTTTAAAGGTAAAAGTAGCAATCGACGGCGAATTTGCTCATCGCCTTGCACGGAAAAATTACGTAAAAGCAGGGGCGTTTACCGCACAAACGGTAGAAGAGGCCTGCGATGACGCCTACGACCGTTTAATCGCTCCTTCTATCGAGCGAGAAATTCGCAATCTACTTACGGACGCCGCCGAAGAGCAGGCAATTAAGGTGTTTGAAGTTAATTTGAAAAACCTCTTGATGCGTCCTGCCTTAAAAGGGAAAACGGTATTAGGGTTAGACCCTGCTTATCGTACGGGCTGTAAAATTGCCGTAGTAGATCCAACGGGTAAGTTTTTGGCGAAAACGGTGGTATATCCCACGCCTCCGCAAAACAAAACGGAAGAAGCGAAAGCCGTACTCTTAAAGCTCATTGAAAAATACGAGGTAGACCTCATCTCCATCGGTAACGGCACGGCGTCGAGGGAATCGGAAAATTTCGTTGCTTCTTTTATTAAGCAAGCGTCACGTCCCGTTTCCTATATCGTAGAAAATGAAGCAGGAGCATCCGTGTATTCCGCATCTAAGCTTGGCGCGGAGGAATTCCCCGACTTTGACGTTTCGGAGCGTAGCGCCGTTTCCATCGCGCGCAGAGTGCAAGATCCGCTTTCCGAACTTATTAAAATCGATCCAAAGTCCATCGGGGTAGGTCAATACCAGCACGATATGCCCGAAAAACGGTTGGACGGCGCACTTTCCGGCGTGTTAGAGGATTGTGTAAACGCCGTAGGTGTAAATTTAAACACGGCAAGCTATTCCTTACTTTCCTACGTTGCGGGGCTCAATCTTGGCATAGCAAAAAATATCGTTGCATATCGTGAAGAGAAGGGTAAATTTACGGAAAGAAAGCAAATTCTAAAGGTTTCTAAGTTAGGGGAAAAGGCCTATAAGCAATGTGCAGGCTTTTTGCGTGTAGAAGGCGGTAAAAACGTTTTAGACAACACGGGCGTTCACCCCGAAAGCTATGAGGCAACGGAAAAATTATTGCAACTTTTTAATTATTCTCTTGCCGACGTAAAAAACGGCGATGTTTTAGAATTAAAAGAAAAAATTAAGGCTTACGGGGAAAATAAGGCTGCTTTGGAATGCGGTATCGGTGTTCCGACTCTGCGCGATATCGTAACGGAGCTCATAAAGCCGGGAAGAGATATTCGCGATAAGTTGGCACCGCCTCTTCTTCGCACGGGAGCTATGGATATTTCCGAGCTCGTTGTCGGAATGGAGCTGTGCGGAACGGTTCGCAACGTTATCGATTTCGGTGCGTTTGTCGACATTGGAGTGCATCAAGATGGTCTCGTTCATATTTCTGAAATTTCCGATCGCTATATTCGTCATCCGTCCGAAGTGTTAAAGGTGGGCGACGTAGTAACCGTTTGTGTTTTGGGTGTGGACGTAAAGAAAAACCGCATTTCTTTAACAATGAAAGGGTTAACCAAGGCGAAAAATGCGGAAAAAGCGTAATTTGCTTGACATAAGGTGTAAAAATCGTTAAAATATACGAGATAGGAGGTAGAAGTTTATGGCTACGTATGATAAAGTAAAAAAACTTTTGGCAGAACAACTCACGATTAGTGCTGAAAAGGTTACTCCTGAAGCAGATATCGTAAAAGATCTCGGTGCAGATTCTTTAGACGTTGTAGAAATGCTGATGAGTTTAGAAGAAGAGTTTGGCATTGTGGTAGACGAAGATAAGGCTGCAACCATCAGAACGGTGGCAGACGTCGTTGCTTTAATCGAAAACAACTGATAATTGATAACTCATTCTTGATACCAGACTACTTAAAAAGATTGTACGCTGTGTACAATCTTTTTTAAACGCACATAATCGAAAAGGATTTATTTATGACAGGACTACTCGTTAATGCGCTTGCAATTATCCTCGGAACTCTAATGGGTATGCTGATTAAAAAGGGTTTGAGCGAAAACGTTAAAATTCACGTCAAACACACCGTCGGATTAATTGGAATTGCCGTCGGTATTTTCGATTTGATAAAAACGCAAAACGCATTATTTTTTACGATTAGTATTGCTTTTGGAGGGCTTATCGGGGCCTTATGTCATATTCAAGATGGAATCGATCGCCTTGCTAACTATTTGCAAAGAAAACTCTCTAAAGGGGATGAGGATAGTACGCTTGGCGAAGCTTTTTCCTCTGCCGTACTTTTCTTTTGTGTGGGAGCAATGGTTGTTTACGCTAGCATTCAAGCAGGGCTTGGCGATATGGAAATGATGTATATCAAATCCGTTCTCGACGGGATAACGGCATTGATTCTTGCCGCAAATCTCGGTTGGGGTGTTATGCTTGCTGCTATACCCATGTGTATTTTGCAAGGTGCTTTTATTTGCTTTGCATCCTTTTGAGAACCGATTATGACGGTTTCCGTTCTTAATCAATTAAAAGGGCTTGGCGGCGCAATG
>JAFOHH010000148.1 GCA_017421905.1 Clostridia bacterium | reverse complement strand
TTTTTAACCTAGATATTTTAATACTTTTTCATCGGTTTGTCAATTATATGAAAAACACCTTGCGTAATTTTCTAAAAAAAAGCATCCGCAAAGAGGGGCCGCAAAAAGAATTTTCTCCCGCTTTTTATATTTTTATAAGAGGAAAAGCGATAAAAATACCCTTCGTGCCTCTTTGGGGTAAGGAATTTTAGGGGGCGGCGTTAAATAGGGTATAATCGCCCATTATAGAACGTATAAGAAATAACGTATTGACAAATCCTGCAAAAATATGTAATAATAATATAACAAGAAGTTTTCATACGTGCGCGAGGGCGCAGAAATGGGCGAAGGGTATGCCCGTTTCAAAAAATACGCAGAAACGGACGTTGGGTTTTTCCGTTTCAAAAAATACGCAAAAAAAGGAGAATTTTATGAAAAAACTGTCTATATTAGCGGCGGCAATGCTTGCCGCGCTATCCTGCTTTGCCTTTTCCGCCTGCGGTGGCGGCGGTACAACCCCCTCCGTAACGCCGTCGCAGGAAATTACGGGCTCTCTCACTTACGAAATAGAAGGCGAGGGCTGCATTGTTGTAGATTACGTGGGCAACGAACCGCAAATTACCCTGCCCGAAACGTATATGGGCTTGCCCATAACTGCCATATATTGCGGCGCGTTTCAAAATAACACGACATTAGAGAGTATTACTCTGCCCGAAACGGTAACCCTTATTGACGAAGACGCTTTTCGCGATTGCAGCGCTCTAAAAACGATTAACGGCACGGCGGCGTGCGAAGAAATCGGTGCTAACGCGTTTAGAGGTTGCGTTTCTCTGCAAACAATCGATCTTTCCTCGGTAAAAAACATCGGTACAAGCGCGTTTGAATGTTGCACCTCCTTAAAAAAGGTTTTCTCCAACTATCCGCCAAAGCAGCTCGATTCCTCGCCTCCGAGAGGAGACGGGTATTCCAGTTGCGTTCCTCCCCTAAGACCCTCTAAAGACCCGATAACCCCCCTCGTCCTTGGCGTAGGCACAAGGGCGTTTTACGGATGCGTTTCGCTGCAAGAAGTTTTCTTGCCCAGGGAAGGGATCACTTTTTTCGGCGCGGGCGCTTTTCAGGGTTGTAGTTCCCTGCAAAAAATTTACTTGCCCGAAACCTTAACGGATATTTATCAGGGCGCATTTCAAGGCTGCAGCGCGCTGGAATGTGTTTTTAACGCAACGGATAAATATTTCGGTGAAGAATATTTCGGCAACGCAACGATTTCTAAGGGCGGCTGGTTTTACGATTACGATAATTACGGCAAGCCGACCTTAAAAAACAACTGATTTCCCTTTCAGCGAGAAACGGGTTATAAATAGGGTGTTTTCTTTTGCTTGTTTACCGTATAGCAAGCGAGAGGTTTCCTATGGAAACGACTACGCCCCAAAGGAGAATTTTATGAAAAAACTGTCCATATTAACGGCGGTAATGCTTGCCGCGCTATCCTGCTTTGCCTTTTCCGCCTGCGGTGGCGGCGGCACAACCCCCTCCGTAACGCCGTCGGTTACGCCGTCGCAAGAGCCGTCGGTTACGCCCTCGGTAGAGCCTACGGGGGCGGCGGGTGCTTTTTCTTACGAAATACAAGGCGAGGCCGCTGTTTTAGTCGATTATCTCGGCGAAGATAAGGAAATAACCCTCCCTTCTACCTATTTAGGGCTGCCCGTAATTGCCGTTGCCTGCGGCGTGTTTCAGGGCAATACGGCATTAGAGAGCCTTACCTTGCCCGATAGCCTAATTCGCATTGAAGAAGACGCTTTTCGCGATTGCGCCTCCCTTAAAAGCGTAACCGTTAGCGGAACGCCTGCGCTAAAAACGATAGCCGCAAACGCCTTTGACGGCTGCTCTTTGCTAAAAACGGTTAGCGGTACGGCAAATTGCGAAAAGGTTGGCAGTAGAGCCTTTAAGGGTTGCACCGCGCTGGAGGAGATTGATCTTTCTTCGGTAAAGGACATCGGTGCGAGCGCGTTTGAAGGCTGCACCTCCTTAAAAAAGGTGTTTACGGAGTACCGCGAATCCGTTTTAGATGAGGAAGAATCCGAAGCCGAAAAAACGCAAGGTTGCAATCGGCAAAGGGAAATAGTAAATACCGGAATCGGAACGAAAGCGTTTTACGGCTGCACGTCCCTTACCGCGGCGTATTTCCCTGCGAATAGCCTTGGCTTTATAGGGGAAAGCGCGTTCGAGGGCTGCACTGGTCTGCAAAAGCTTTACCTGCCCAACACCGTAATCATAATTCGTAAAAACGCCTTTAAAGATTGTAACTCTCTAACGACTGTTTTTCACGTTGCGGGAGGATGGTCGTTTTCAGAAATTATAATAGATGAAAGCGCGGGCTTGGATAACGCCACCGTATACTATCGAACCTCCCAATACGCGGAAAAGGGTTGGTATCACAATTATAACTATTTTGGCGAACCTACCTTGTGGAAGGAGTAAGCCCTGCCGCCCCACCTTGTGGAAGGAGTAAGCCCTGCCGCAAAGTTACGCTTTACGGCGCTATAACGTAAATAAAAAACGCTCCCTTTTCGGGGAGCGTTTTCCATTGTGAAAATAAAAGTCGTGTAAAATAAAATTCGCATTTAACTGCGCAGAAAGAAATGGCAAGGAGAAAATTAATAATTTTCCGCGCGTACTTCGAAAAAGCTCTTCGGGTGCTTGCAAACGGGGCAAACCTCGGGTGCGGCTTTTCCTTTGATAATTTTTCCGCAGTTGCGGCATTCCCAAACGGTTTCCTCGTCCTTTTCAAACACCTTGCCTTCTTTTACGTTGGCAAGAAGCGCGCGATAGCGACGTTCGTGTTCCTTTTCTACCGTAGCAACCCCTCTAAATTGAGCGGCAAGCTCGGTAAAGCCTTCTTCTTCGGCTTCCTTTGCCATACGGTCGTACATATCCGTCCATTCGTAGTTTTCGCCCTCTGCGGCGTGCAAAAGGTTTTCCTCGGTCGTGCCAAGCTCGTTAAGGGCTTTCAGCCAAAGCTTAGCGTGTTCTTTTTCGTTGTCCGCAGTAACGGCAAAAAAGTTAGCAATTTGCTCGTAGCCTTGCTTTTTAGCGATGGAAGCGTAGTAGTTGTAGCGATTGCGCGCTTGCGATTCGCCTGCAAAGGCTTCCCAAAGGTTTTTTTCCGTTTTCGTACCGGAAAACTTGTTTTTTTCCATAATAATTTTCTCCTTAAAATGTTTTTTTGAAAGCGGCATGGCCGCTAATTTCCGTTTAAATGGTTTCCCGTTTGTCGCAAATTATACGCCGCTTTGCAGGTAAGCCGTGCGGCAAAAGGAAAATTTTGGGTGAAAGAAGGGTTTATTCTTTAGCAGGGAGGGGTGCAATATCGTTTAGCAAAGCTAAAAGTCTGTTTTCGTAAAACTCCTGCGCGCGGCAAATGCACTCTGCAATTACGGGGGTAATATCGGTTAGCTTGTATACGCCGGAAACAACGCCCGGCAGGGGTAAAAACGGCTCTGCGTCGCCGCAAATAAGGTATAACGGTTTGCCGTATTTTTCACATAGCTCTGCAATTTTGCCTATTACCTTCCCCGTAAAGGAAGTGCCGTCTAACAGCCCTTCTCCGCAAAGCACGGCGTCGGCGTTTTGCAGACGCTCTTCGTAGCCACGCTCTTCAAACAGGGCGGAAAGTCCGCTTTTTCTTTCTCCGCCAAGCAGGTAAACAAGTGCCCACCCAAGGCCGCCTGCCGCCCCTCCGCAAGGGAGAAAAGCGGTGCTGTTCGGCTCGGTAACGCCGCCGTTATTTGCCAAAAGCTCGGAAAGGTTTTTATCCGCGGCGGCAGAAAAAATACCAAGCGTACGCTCCAAATAGCGTTTTCCTGCGGCGGTTGCGCCCTTTTGCTCGGCAAACAAAGCCACCGCGCCACCCTCGCCGATAAGGGGCGCTTGCGTGTCGCAAAGCACGGTTAGCTTTTTGGTAATTTTGGCGCGCGCGGGGGAAAGGTCCACCCTAAAAACGCGGTCTATTTCGCTGGGGAGGTATCCAACCTCGCGCCCCATGCGGTCGTAAAAGGTTGCGCCAAGCGCGGCAAGCATTCCTGCGCCGCCGTCTACCGTGCCGCTACCGCCAAGGCCCACGACAACCTCTTCGCAGGCATCTTCTTTCATGGCGGCAAGAATCAGCTCTCCCACCCCGTAGGAGGTAAAGGAAATAAGCGCATCGCCCTTGCGGTTTTCGGCGGAAATGCCGCACGCAGAGCAGCAATCCAAGTAAATTTTATTGCCGACGGCATATAACTTTGCCGTTTTTTTGCGCCCCGTTTTGCCCGTTACGGGCACGCGGATTATTTTGCGGGAAAGCCCCTCGGTAAACGCCTCTGCCGTGCCTTCGCCGCCGTCGCCCACGCTAACGCAGTCGCACGTAAGATCCGCGCCCTGCATGGCGTGCGCTTTTATCGCTTTTTCGGTAACGGTGCGGATTTTTTGAGAGGAAATACTCCCCTTAAAAGAATCCACGGCGGTAAACAGTTTCATACGCTCCTTAACGGTTGGCTCATTTTCCCCGTAGGGGGAAGAATGGTTATAGCCCAAATTACAAATTTCTCCAATTGCATTATACGCCTAACGCAAAAGATTGTCAATATTGTTTGGAAAAAAACTGATAGCGTTGACAAAATTTTCTTTAAAGGGGCAAGCATGCGCTGTTACGGATTTTTAGAGACATAAGAAGGCTACGGTTTTTGCGATAGCCGAAAAAAGGGTTAAAATTTTCGGCAAAAGGGAAAAAAACAAAAATTTTTCGCAGAAAGGTTAAAAAACAGCCGTTTTCGGTTTGACATTTTCCTTTTTGTGTGCTATTATAGGTGGGCAATCGGGAAAACGCTGTTTTTCCTCGCATAAAACTGTCGGGGTGTAGCGCAGTTTGGTAGCGCGCTTGAATGGGGTTCAAGAGGTCGCAAGTTCGATTCTTGTCACTCCGACCAGAAAAAAAGTCGTATCACTTGGTACGACTTTTTTTGTTTTTTATCCCGTTTTACCACCTTGTATAACCAACTGTTTTATTAAACTATTTTTAGTTAATCTTTTTTACCTTATAATCTTTTGCTTAATTAAAAAACAACTTTACGTTAAAAAATCAAAACGCCCTTTTTAACCCACTTTCGATTATTGCTTTTTTATCTCCTTTATGATATAATTATTTTCGCTACAGCTAGCCTTAAAACAACTCTAAAAAGCGGCAATATCATTATATATTAACCTTTTGGTGATTTACTATGGATAAACTTCTTATTATTGACGGGAGCAATTTGCTTTTTCAAATGTTTTTCGGTATGCCGTCGCGCATTATTAATAAAAACGGAAAAGCAATTCAAGGAACTCTTGGATTCGTTGGCGCGCTGCTAAAAATAATCAATCAAACGAAGCCCACT
>JAFOHH010000147.1 GCA_017421905.1 Clostridia bacterium | reverse complement strand
TCTGCGGCAAGCGGAATTAAAGTATTTTCGCTGCACGCAAACGCCGGGGGCGCTTTGAGATCGAAAAAGGCTTGCTGAACCACGGTTGCGGCAATTTCCTTTACGTACGCGCCGCGCTCGCATTCGTCCGAAACGAGCAGTATCCGCCCCGTTTTGCGCACCGCGGCAAGCAAGGTATCGTAATCGAAGGGTACTAGACTGCGCGCATCGATAATTTGCGCCGAAATCCCTTCTTTCTTTAGCATAGCGGCGGCGGAAAGCACGCGCGGTAGGGTTGCCCCCACCGAAAGAATGGTTACGTCCTCCCCGTCTTGCACTAAATTGGCTTTCCCAAGCGGGATAAAATAGTCCTTTTCCGGAACGGGAATCGTTGCCGTTTGATTATATAGCTTTTGACTTTCGATAAATACGATGGGGTCGTTTTGCGTTAGGGCGGTTGCCATTAAGCCCTTTGCATCGTACGGGGTGGCGGGATATACCACTTTAAGCCCGGGCACGTGGCAAAGCATTGCGGAAAAATCCTGCGAGTGCTGCGCCCCGTAATTTTTGCCGATTGCCGTGCGAACGACTACGGGCAGCTTAAATTCTCCCCCCGAAAGCGAACGCCATTTGGCAAGCTGATTTAAAAGTTCGTCAAAGGCGCGCCCCATAAAATCCATAAACATAATTTCAATAAGCGCGCGGCCGCCGCCCATGGCGCAACCTACGGCGGTGGAAACGATTGCGCTTTCCGATATGGGTGCGTTGAATAACCGTTCGTACGGCAGCGCCTCGGTAAGCCCAACGTATACGCCCGAAACGTTACCCCAGTCGCGATTTTCTTCGCCGTAGGCAACGAGGTTGGGCGTGCGATAAAAGGCGGAAAGAACGGCCTCGAAAATACCGTCGGAAAGGGTGTACGTGCCGTCAGCACGCTTTTGCGATAGCGTTTTTCCGCGGCTGTTATCTTCTATAGGTTTTAAGGGTTTAGCAGGTTGTAGGCTATCCTCTATAGCAATATTTTGCGCGGAATTTCCCCTACCGTCCCCGTCTTTTTCGTACAAAACGTCTTTTAGCAGGGCTTTTTCCTCCGCCAAGGTAGCGTAAGGCGTTTCTTCGCTTGCCGCCAAGGCAAGGGCGGAAAGCACCTCTCCCTCCGTTTCTTGACGCAGCGCGTCTAATTCCGTTTGCGTAGCCACGCCGCGCTCCGTTATTTTTTGAGCGAACGCCGTAAGCGGATCGGCAGCCTTCCACGCGGCAACCTCCTCTTCCGTGCGATACGAGCCGCTATCCGATGCCGAATGCTCGCTATAACGGTAGGTAACAAGGTCCATAAGAACGGGACCTTTCCCCTCCTTTAGCAGGGGGAGCTTGCGCCGATATGCGTCGATTACGGCAAAGGGGTCGTAGCCGTTTACCCGTTCGGCGTGCATCGCCTCGGGATTAACCCCCGCACCCGCGCGTGCAAGCGCGCCGTAGGCCATGGTTTCACCCACCGTTTGGCCGCCCATGCCGTATTGATTGTTGAAAAAGGTGAACACGATAGGCAGTCCGCCGGGGTTGTTTTTCCAAAGGGTATGATACTGGTCCATTGCGGAAAAGTTCATCGCCTCCCAAACCGCGCCGCAGCCAAGTGCCGCATCGCCAAGGTTTGCAGAAACCACACCCGGCTTTTTAAGTAGTTTTTTGGAAAGGGCTAAGCCTGCGGCAATTCCTGCCGAGCCACCCACAATAGCGTTGTTGGGATAAATGCCAAGCGGCGTAAAAAACAGGTGCATGCTGCCCGAAAGTCCACGCTGAAAGCCTGCCGTTTTACCGAAAATTTCCGCAAAGAGCCCGTAGTAAAAGTATAAGCGCGCACGTTTTTGTGCGTTTGCCTCGCCGTAGCCCGCAATTTTTTGCGCGCCGATTAGCGTTTGGGCATTATGGTAGGTGCGCATCATTTCCGCCAGCTCGTCGTCGCTCATTTTGCGCATTGCAGAAAGCCCCTTGGCAAGAACCTCGCCGTGGTTGCGATGCGTTCCTAAAATAAAATCGTTTTTATCGTAAAGATAGTTTGCGCCAACGGCAGTTGCCTCCTGCCCCACGCAAAGGTGTAGCGGCCCCACGTAGGAAAAGGTTACGTTTTGCGTTTTTCCGTACTTTTTTAGCTCGTCCAGCCGCGTTTCAAAAGCGCGAATAGCCACCATTTGGCGATAAATTTCCAAATAGTCTTCTCTTGCATATTCGGTTTCCCCTTCGCCCGCGTAACGGTTTACGCTTATGGTGGGAAATACAATTTCCCCTGCGGAAAGCACCTGCTCGGGGCTTAAAAACTGACTTTTGGGCATGAAACGCGCTCCTTTGCTTTATTTTTTTGCATACTGCGTGAAGATATATAAAAATGATAGCAAATGCAAGCCGAAAAGTCAACCTTTCCGCCATATTCGTCGTGTTTTCGATAAATTTCTTGCCACATTTTGCCGCCCGTAGCCCTTTTTGCCAACCTGTAACCTCTTTCCCTCTGAATTTACCGCCTTGTAGCCGTTTTGTGCGCCCTTTCTTGCCGCCAGGCAGCGGTAAAAAATCTATAAAACGAGTTTTGCGGCACAATTCGACGAAAATTCTGCTAATTTTTTTGCTTTTCCCCCGTTTTCCGTTTGACTTTTTTCAAATTTTACCATATAATATATAGGCTATCGCGAAAGGGTGGCAACGATATATGCGCCGTTAGCTCAGCTGGATAGAGCGTTGGTCTACGGAACCAAAGGTCAGGAGTTCGAATCTCTTACGGCGCGCCAAGAACAAGAGAACTGAAAGCAGTTCTCTTTTTCTTTTGTCTTTTTGCTCAGCTGGAAACTGCAAGCCCGTCAGGAAAGCCCGTCATCCGTATTTCTTCGCTACGCTCAGGCACAGAGCGTTGGTCTACGGAACCAAAGGTCAGGAGTTCGAATCTCTTACGGCGCGCCAAGGGAAAAGGCTACCCAACGGGGTAGCCTTTTTCGTTTTATTTTTCACGAAATTGCAATTTGTCAAGGGGGAATAAAAAAAGAGTGCAACCATCTATTAAGACAGCTACACCCCTGCAAGTTTGTGTTAATAAAAACTATTATTTATTTAAATTATTTCTATTTTCTTTACATAAGACATTAATCTTATCAATAAACTCTATTAATTTTTTCTCAACTTGTTCTACTTTTTTCCCTTTTTCACGATATAACCAACCGAAATAGCTTTCCACTACTGTTCCATCAGTCATATGAAAACAAATATTATAAACTTTCCCTTGGTTATAAACATAATCACAATGAGACATATATGTGTTGGGGTAAAAAAACTCATTAAAGAAACCATATACTTTATTTTTTCTTTCTTTTGGTAATTGTTTTAACGATGCATATCTAATGTTGCAAATACACAATTTTCTAATTAATAAGTGATCAACAATTACTATATTTCTTTTATTAGTAATCTTTATTCCTTGTGTTCTAATAAGGAAAAACGAATTAAGTAACAATAAAACAGACATTATCAAACACAAAATAAAAGCAACTACCTTTTCAAATGACATAATAGATAGAATTAGGAAGATAATAGCAAGTGTGAAATTAATAAGAAATAGCTTATTATTATAATCATATTTGAATTTATTCAACTCTATCATCCTCCTTAATTATTTATGTTTTAATTATTATATCACGAAATTGCAATTTGTCAAGGGGGAATGGAAAAGCGAATCCACAAGAAGCAGATTCGCTTAGTTTGTCATTT
>JAFOHH010000146.1 GCA_017421905.1 Clostridia bacterium | reverse complement strand
GTCAAAAGGTTCTCGGAAGGTATATTACAGATTTCTACTGTGCAGAGGCAAAGCTTGTTATAGAGCTTGATGGTTCGAGACATTATACCGAGAAAGGGAAGAGGTTCGACGAAGAAAGAACGGCTTTTCTTAAAGAATACGGATTGACAGTTGTCAGAATATCAAACACAGAAATACATAAAAATTTTAGGGGTGTTTGCGAATATATTGATCACCTCGCAAAACAATCCCTCAGTCAGCTTTGCTGACAGCTCCCTTTACACAAGGGAGCCTTTTTTCTATTCCCTGATAGTTTCATTTAGCCTGACCATTTTTAGGGCAAGCGCTACATTTGTAGACACAAAAGAAACACGGCATACCTTTTCGGGTATGCCGTTTTTTTGAAAACTGCCTTCTAGAGTATAGTTCAATTTGCTCTCCCTTCCTTTTCTATCTACATTTTTGCATACGTCTGTTTTCAGATAAAGAAAAAGCCCCTGCGGAAAACCGCAGGGGCTAAAGTTTAAGGTTTATTTACCGCTAAACGGCGAGGAAATTATTCCTTGCCAGCAAGCTTTTTGTAGGATGCAAGACGAGCGTTGTTTTCAGCTTCTGCCGTTTCAAAGAGCTTATCAGCCATATCGGGGTTTTGCTTTTTGAGTGCAGCGTATCTTGCTTCGCCAAGGATAAATTCCTTATAGCTTGCGGTGGGTTCTTTGCTGTCCAAGGTGAAGGGGTTCGTTCCTTCGGGAGCAGCGGGGTTAAAGCGGTAGCAATGCCAGTAGCCTGCTTCAACAGCTCTCTTTTCTTCGAGTTGGGAGTTGCCCATGTTAATACCGTGGTTAATGCAGGGAGCGTAGCAGATAACGAGGGAAGGTCCGTCGTATTTTTCAGCTTCGGTAATCGCATTGAGGAATTGTTGATCGTTGTAACCCATAGCGCATTGAGCAACGTAAACGTAGCCGTAGGACATTGCCATCATGCCGAGGTCCTTCTTCTTAACCTTTTTACCGGAAGCGGCAAATTTAGCAACAGAGCCGGTAGGCGTTGCTTTACTTGCTTGACCACCCGTGTTGGAGTAAACTTCGGTATCGAGAACGAGTACGTTAACGTCTTCGCCCATAGCGAGAACGTGATCAAGACCGCCGTAACCGATATCGTATGCCCAGCCGTCGCCACCAAAGATCCAAATGGATTTCTTAATTAAGCAATCTTCTGCTTTCTTAATATAGGTAAGAGCGTCCTTTAATTTGCCGGTAGCGCCTTCAATAGCAGCATCGATGTTTGCCTTGATAACAGCAGCGGTTTCTTTGCTGATTTCAGCATCCTTGCGGTTAGCAAGCCATTTTTCAAATGCTTCTTTAATTTCGCCTTCTGCACCAAATTCTACTGCCTTTTCAATTTGAGTAGCAAGTGCAGCTCTTCTTGCGCCGTAAGCGAGGTTGTAACCGTAACCGAATTCTGCGTTGTCTTCAAACAAGGAGTTAGCCCAAGCAGGACCGTGACCGTCTTTGTTTACGGTGTAGGGGCAGGTGGGAGCAGAACCGCCGTAAATGGAGGAGCAACCCGTAGCGTTTGCAACGAGCATTCTGTCGCCAAACATTTGGGTAATAACCTTAACGTAGGGAGTTTCGCCGCAGCCTGCGCATGCGCCGGAGAATTCGAAGAGGGGTTGTTTGAATTGGCTACCCTTAACCGAAGTTTCCTTAAAGTTAGAGGTGTCAACGTCTGCAACCGTCTTGGAGTATTCGTAGTTAACCGTTTCGGGTTCAACGATAGCGTCGAGTGCAACCATTTCAAGCGCTTTGTTCTTGGAGGGGCAAACGTTTACGCAAACGCCGCAGCCAAGGCAGTCCAGCGGAGAAACTTGCATGCGGAATTCGTAGCCTTTCTTACCGATAGCAGCCTTCGTCGTAAAGGTTTCGGGTTTTTCCGTGCCTTCTGCAACGAGTACGGGGCGGATAGCAGCGTGGGGGCAAACGAATGCGCACTTATTACATTGAATACAGTTGTCAACGATCCAGTTAGGAATTTTAACGGCTACGCCGCGTTTTTCAAATTGCGTCGTGCCAACGGGAACGCTACCGTCTGCATTGAATGCGGAAACGGGAAGTTTGTCGCCTTCTTGTGCAATAATGGGATGAACGACGTTCTTGAAGTATTCGTTATCAGCAATCTTAACCATAGAAGCGCCTGCTTCTGCATTTGCCCAGCTTGCGGGGTAGTTAACTTCTTGCAAGCCTGCAATTGCGTTATCAATAGCAGCGTAGTTCATTTGGATAACTGCGTCGCCCTTTTTCGCAAAGGACTTCTTAGCAGCGGCCTTCATATAGCCTTCTGCTTCTGCATAGGGGAGAATGTTTTGGTTGAGATAGAAGAACGCTGCTTGCATGATGGTGTTGGTTCTGTTGCCAAGACCAATTTTACCTGCAATTTCCGTAGCGTTGATGTTGTACATCTTAAGCTTTTTCGAAGCGATTTG
Organism: Clostridia bacterium; assembly: GCA_017421905.1. Taxonomy (GTDB): domain Bacteria; phylum Bacillota; class Clostridia; order Christensenellales; family Borkfalkiaceae; genus SIG402. The sequence goes on along the minus strand of JAFOHH010000146.1, from coordinate 6,554 downwards.
TTGCTTCATCTTAACGGGGAGGTTTGCTTCTAATTCTTCCAAGGTATTCCAGTGGGAGTTAAGGAGGAACGTACCGCCTTCGTTAATATCGGAAAGCATATCGTAACGGGTTACGTAAGAGGGGTTGTGGCAAGCGATAAAGTCCGCAGCGTCGATGAGGTAAGAAGATTGAATGGGGGTCTTACCGAAACGGAGGTGGGAAATCGTAATACCGCCGGACTTTTTAGAGTCGTATACAAAGTAGCCCTGAGCGTACATATCGGTGTGGTCGCCGATAATTTTAATGGAGTTCTTGTTTGCACCAACGGTACCGTCGGAGCCAAGGCCGTAGAACTTACAGCTTACCGTACCTGCGGGAGCAGCAACGTATTTCTTGGAGAAGTTAAGCGAAGTTTTCGTAACGTCGTCGTAAATACCAACGGTAAAGTGGTTCTTCGGGTTTTCCTTTTTAAGGTTTGCGAGAACGGCATAGCACATAGAGGGGTTGAATTCCTTGCTGCCGAGGCCGTATCTGCCGCCAACAACCTTAATATCCGTTCTGCCGTTTTCGAGAAGAGCAGAGCAAACGTCGAGGTACAAGGGTTCGCCAAGTGCGCCGGGTTCTTTGGTTCTATCAAGAACAGCCATCTTCTTACAAGTGGTGGGGATAGCCTTTAAGAAAGCTTCGGTTGCAAACGGACGGTACAATCTAACCTTAATCATACCAACCTTAGCGCCGTGCTTGTTCATCTTAACGATGGTTTCTTCCATAGCTTCAGCGCCGCTACCCATCATAACGACAACGCGCTTAGCGTCGGGTGCACCAACGTAGTCGAAGAGGTTGTACGTTCTGCCGGTAAGCTTGCTTACCTTGTCCATCATCTTTTGAACGATAGCGGGCGTAGCGTTATAATACTTGTTGCAGGTTTCTCTGTTTTGGAAGAAGATATCGCCGTTTTGTGCCGTACCTCTTTGAATGGGGTGTTCGGGGTTGAGCGCGCGGCTGCGGAAATCTTCAATATCCTTCATGTCAACGAGCTTCTTCATTTCGTCGTATTCAATTACGTCTACTTTAGAAACCTCGTGGCTGGTTCTAAAACCATCGAAGAAGTGGAGGAAGGGAACTTTCGACTTTAAGGTTGCAAGATGAGAAACTAAGCCGAGGTCGATTGCTTCTTGAACGGAGTTACTTGCAATCATTGCAAAGCCCGTTTGGCGGCAAGCCATAACGTCGGAGTGGTCACCGAAAATGTTAAGAGCGTGAGATGCAACGCATCTTGCGCTTACGTGGAAAACGGTGGGGAGAAGCTCACCTGCAATTTTGTACATGTTGGGGATCATTAATAAAAGACCTTGGCTTGCGGTGTAGGTGCAGGTAAGTGCGCCCGAAACGAGCGAACCGTGAACTGCGCCTGCTGCGCCTGCTTCCGATTGCATTTCTGCAAGACGAAGCTTTTCGCCAAACATGTTGGTTCTGCCGGCAGTCGCCCATTCGTCCGCAACTTCAGCCATGGGAGAAGAAGGGGTAATCGGGTACATTGCCGCTACTTCCGAAAAGGCATAGGCTACGTGGCTGGCAGCGGTGTTGCCGTCAATAGTCATCTTTTTCATAGATAAAAAAACCTCCGTAAAAATATTTTCGTTCCGTGAAAGGGAATTATTATTTCACATCCTTCTTATTATAAACCAAAACTTGCCACAAGTCAATAAAAAAACGAGAATTTTTGCACATCTCCCCTTTATTTAATTGTAAAATGAAGAAGAAAATGGTATAATTTGATACAAATGAGAAAAGGAGCAGTTTATGGAGGCCATTTTATTCGAAAACGTTACCTTTGAATACGAAGAAAACCGCCCCGTCGTATGCGGTATGTCCTTTGCCGTAGAGCAAGGGTCGTTTACCGCCATTTTGGGTAGAAACGGCAGCGGCAAATCTACGGCGGCAAAGCTCATTAACTGCTTGCTTACTCCAAAAAGCGGAAGGGTTACCGTGCTCGGTATGGATGCGTCGGCAGAAGAAAACGAGTTTGCCATTCGCAAAAAGGCGGGAATGGTATTCCAAAACCCCGATAACCAAACGGTTGCCACCATCGTAGAGGACGACGTAGCCTTCGGCCCGGAAAACATCGGCGTCCCGCGCGAGGAAATCGGCGAGCGTATCGATTTTGCGCTTAACGCCGTTGGCATGCAAAAATATCGCCACACCGCCGTTTCCCGTCTTTCAGGCGGGCAAAAACAGCGCGTTGCCATTGCGGGCGTTCTTTCCTTGCAGCCGGAAATTTTAATTTTAGACGAATCTACCGCCATGCTCGACCCCAAAGGGAGAAAAGAGGTAGTAGAAACGGCAAAAAAGCTCAATAAAGAAAAGGGGATGACCGTTCTCCTTATCACGCACTATATGGAAGAGGCGGTAGATTGCGACCGCGTGCTCGTTGCCGATCAAGGCAAAATTGCCCTTAGCGGTACGCCCGAAGAGGTGTTTGCCGATAGGGACAAACTGCGCGCCCTCGGTTTAAAGCTGCCCCGCGCGGCTATCTACGCCGAAAAACTGCAAAAGGCAGGCGTACCTCTTCCCAATACCATCCTTACGGAACAGCAGCTTACGGAGGCGTTATGCGCGTTAGCACAAAACAATTAAATTTTACTTACAATCCGCGCTCTGCCTTTGCTTCCGAAGCGCTTAAAAACGTTACCCTCGATATCCCGGAAGGCTCTTTTTTCGGCATTATCGGGCATACGGGTAGCGGAAAATCCACCTTCGTTTCCCACCTAAACGGACTTACGGACGTGCAGGGCGGGGAGGTGCAAATCGGCGACGTTACGCTGTATAACCTCAAGGAACGCAAGGCGAAGAAAAAGGCGTTAAAGTCTCGAAAAAAGGAGATGGGCGAGCAGGCGTACGAACGCGCCGTAGCCACCCTTCCTTGCGATAAAAAGCAGCTAAAAAAGGACCGTATCGCCGTGCGCGAGCGAGTGGGTATGGTGTTTCAGTACCCCGAATACCAGCTCTTTGCCGAAACGGTAGAAGAGGACGTTGCCTTTGCTCTTCGCAATTTTTCCGCCAAAAAGAAAAAGCAAGACGCATCCTTCGTTCTTCCTACGGAAGAAGAGGTGGCATCCGCCGTGCGTTCGGCAATGGAATACGTAGGCTTGGATTACGAAGCCTACCGCCACAAATCGCCCTTTGATCTTTCGGGCGGACAAAAACGCCGCGTTGCTATTGCGGGCGTACTCGTTGCCAAGCCCGACGTTCTCGTTTTAGACGAACCCGTTGCCGGCCTCGATCCCGAAGGCAAAGCACAGCTTTTCGATCTCCTTCATACCCTGCACGGCAAGGTTTGCTCTACCGTCGTTATCGTTTCGCACGATATGGACGACGTTGCCGAGCATTGCACCCACGTAGCCGTGTTCGATCAAGGCACGGTAGCCCTCGTCGGTAGCGCAACCGAGGTGTTTACGCGCGCCGATTTACTCACCCAAACAGGGCTGGACGTACCCCTTTCTGCCAAACTGACGGCGGCTCTCAAACAGCAGGGGATAACCCTTTCTTCCGATTTGACGGAAGATGATTTTATTCAAAAAACGGCGGCTTGCTACCTTGGCGGCGGCTTTGATAAAAAGCGCAAATGGGAGGTGGAATGATGCGAGAAGTATCCTTCGGACAGTATTATCCCACGTCCTCTTTCGTACACAATTTAGACGCGCGCATTAAAATTTTATTGATGATTGCGTACGTCGTACTCATTTTTTTGGCAAAGAATTTTTACGCCTTTATGGCGGCGGGGGCTCTGCTCGTTTGCATCGTGGCGTTTTCCCGCGTGCCGCTGCGCCTCGTTTTGAAAAGCATTCGCGGCATTTTATTCCTCGTTATTTTTACCGCTCTTCTCAATTTGTTTTTCTACGGAAAGGGAGAAATTCTCTTTCAATGGCACTTCATTAAAATTTACGATCAAGCGGTATACTATTCGGTGTTTATGGCGCTAAGGCTTTCCCTTCTCGTTATGGGTACGTCCCTCCTCACGCTAACTACCACCCCCGTATCGCTTACCGACGGCATCGAAAGTTTACTTTCGCCCCTCAAAAAAATTAAATTCCCCGTGCACGAGCTCGCTTTAATTATGAGCATTGCGTTGCGCTTTATTCCCACCTTAACGGAGGAAACCGACCGCATTATTCGCGCCCAAAAGGCACGTGGGGCAGATTTTGAATCGGGCGGTCTATTGCACCGTGCAAAGGCTATGCTTCCCGTGCTTATCCCCTTGCTATTTTCCGCTTTCAGAAGGGCGGACGAGCTGGGCGACGCTATGGACGCGCGCTGTTACAGCGGTAGTAAAAACCGCACCAAATATAAAAAATTACGCCTTTCCTGGCGCGATCTCGTCGCAACCCTCTTCGTAGCGGCGGCAACGTTTGCCGTGGTATATCTTTCTCGCCTGTTCGGAGGCTTGTTATGAGCAGATACCGCTTGGTAATTGAATACGACGGCACGAATTATTGCGGCTGGCAACGCCAAAAAAACGGTGTTTCCGTGCAGGAAAAGGTGGAAAACGCCATATATTCGGCGTTCGGCGTGCAAACTGTGGTAACGGGCTCGGGCAGAACGGATGCAGGCGTGCACGCGGCGGCGCAGGTGGCGCATTTCGATGCACAGCTTACCATCCCGCCCCGTAAAATAAGAGAAGCGCTCAACGGCTACTTGCCCCAAGATATCAAAATCGTTTGCTCTCAAGCAGCGAAAGAAGATTTCCACGCGCGCTTTTCGGCAAAGCAAAAAACCTATCAATATACTTATTACTTATCGGAAACGGAGCGCCCGCTTTTATCCCGCTATGCGGCACGGGCAAAACGCCCCGTAAATTTAAGCGCAATGCAAGCGGCGCTGCAAACGGTGGTAGGCGTGCACGATTTCGCCGCATTTTCCTCCACCGGCTCTTCGGTTAAGGACACCGTGCGGGAAATTTACGCCGCCTCCCTCACCTATTCTCCCTTTTCTGCGGCAAGCGCGAAGGGGGATAGCGCAGTAGGAGAACCTCAAGCCGAGGTTTTTAACGGAACGCTTACCCTTACGGTAACGGGCAACGGATTTTTATACAATATGGTGCGCATCATCGCAGGCACGCTGCTTGCGGTGGGAGAAGGTACGCTTAGCGCATCTGCATTCGAGCAGGCCTTTCAGGGAAAAAAGCGCACGATTCTCGGAAAAACCGCTCCCGCGGCGGGGCTTACCCTTCTTTCCGTAGTATACGAAATAAAATAAGGGTAAAAAGCACGTTTTTTTGGCAAAATTATGAAAAAAACCAAAAAATGGCGTGTAATTTGCTTGACAGAAAAGATAAAAGCATGTAAAATAGATAGGCGCGTAATGAGGAAAGGCGGATTTAGCCCTCTGTTTTTCGGTTTTACGGCTAAAGTAGAATTGAATTTTTAAGGAGATACACCTATGAATACCTACATGGCAAACGCCCAGACGGTAGAAAGAAAGTGGTACGTTGTTGACGCAACGGGTATGCCTCTCGGTAGATTGGCAAGCCGCGTAGCATCCGTTCTTCGCGGAAAACACAAACCCACCTACACGCCGAACGTAGACACGGGCGATCACGTAATCATCATCAATACCGACAAAGTTGTTCTTACCGGCAAAAAGGCAGAACAAAAGCTTTATACCTATCACACCGGTTACATCGGCGGCTTAAAGCAAATCGCATACACCAAAATGCTTGCAGAAAAGTCCGACCTCGCTGTATACGAAGCAGTTAAAGGCATGCTTCCCAAAAACAGCCTTGGCAGAGCGATGATCAAAAAACTCAGAGTATACAAGGGTGCTGAACATAACCAAGCAGCTCAAAAGCCCGAAGTACTCAAATTCGACTAAGAGGTAGAAAGTTATGGCTAAAGCTACGAAAAAGAAGATCCAGTATTTCGGTACCGGCAGAAGAAAGAAGGCTGTTGCAAGAGTACGCCTTATTCCCGGCGGCACCGGTGCTATCGTTATCAATAAACGCACCATCGACGAATATTTTGGTCTTGAAACCTTAAAGCTTATCGTTCGTCAACCCGGTGAACTTACCGATACCGCTGCAAAATACGACGTTGTTGCTAACGTTGTTGGCGGTGGCTATACCGGTCAAGCAGGCGCAATCCGCCACGGTATTTCCAACGCATTATTGCAAGCAGAACCCGAACTTCGCACCACCTTGAAAAAGGCTGGTTTCTTAACGAGAGACCCCAGAATGAAGGAAAGAAAGAAGTACGGCTTAAAGGCAGCAAGAAGAGCACCCCAATTCTCCAAGAGATAATTGCCGCTTTTCGGCTCTATTACAAAAATTACGGCATCCACGTTTGTGGGTGCCGTTTTTGTATTGTGTTCAATTTGTAAAGAATTGAGCCGTCCTATTTACTTTTCACCGTTTTTATGGTATAATACAACTAATAGATAAACTTGAATTGGACGGAGAGAAAATGGATTACTACAAGCAAATATTCAAACGAAAGTCCTTTCATATATTCAAAAATACTGATACGCTGACCGAGGGCGAAGTTCAAGGACTAAAAGACTTTATTAAAACGACAAAACC
>JAFOHH010000145.1 GCA_017421905.1 Clostridia bacterium | reverse complement strand
GGGGGCTTTATTTGGGCGTGCAAAAATTATGATGGCGACGTAATGAGCGATATGGTTGCTACCGCTTTTGGTAGCCTTGCGATGATGACTTCCGTACTTGTTTCTCCCAAGGGCGTATACGAGTATGAGGCGGCGCACGGAACGGTAACGCGCCATTATTATAAACATTTAGCAGGAGAAGAAACTTCTACCAACTCCGTTGCAACTATTTTTGCATGGACGGGTGCGCTTAAAAAGCGTGGAGAACTGGACGAAACCCCTGCCCTTGTTGCCTTTGCCGAAAAATTAGAAAAAGCAACTATTTCCACCATTGAAAATGGAGAAATGACCAAGGATATGATTCCCTTGTTTAACGGAACGCGTAAAATTGCGTTAAGCACAAAAGATTTCCTTCTTGCCATCAAGCGCAATCTCGAAGCATCGTTATGAAACGCGTTGCTATTGTCGTCGGAGCATCTTCCGGGATAGGAGAAGCGCTTGTAAAACAGCTTTCTTTAAAAAAAGATATCGACCGCATTTACGCTTTGGCGCGTAGGATGGAAAAGCTGCAAGCTCTGCGAGAAGAATGCGGAGATAAGGTTGTTCCCGTGCGTTGCGATATAACAAAGCAGTCCGCCTTAGATTGCTTGCAATTGGAAGATACGCTCGTTTACGCCGTTTACTCCGCTGGGGTTGGCTATCATGGGGCGGCGGCAGAAATTGAAATCGAAAAACAAGCAAGTTTAATTGATTTAAACTGCAATGCGATGGTTTGTTTTTGTGTGGAGGCGGCAAACCGCATGGAGTGCGGAGGGAAAGTCGTTGTAATCGCCTCTGCGGCGGCATTTATGCCACAGCCCTATTTTGCCGCATACGCCGCAAGTAAGGCATTTACGCTTTCTTTTTGTCGCTCCTTTCATAAAGAGCTCTCCGCAAGGGAGATTTCCGTTACCGCCGTTTGTCCGGGGCCTGTTGATACCGAGTTTTTCTCGATTAGCGAGCCAACGGGTACTGTTTCCGAAAAAAAGAAAAAATATCTCATTTCCCCAATTGTAGTGGCACAAAAAGCTTTACGGGCGGCGGATAAGGGGAAAAGTGTAATCACTCCTTCTAGGTCTATGCGCATGGCTCGCATTGCCGCAAAGCTATTGCCGCACGGCGCATTGATGGGAATTTACCAAGAGGATCATTATGAAGAAAATTGATTTAACCTATATAAAAGCAGGTGCTCTTTCTCTTTCGGGTGAAGTGGTAGAAAAACCAGACTGGGTCATCACCGATTTTATCCCGGTAGAAGCCAACTTTCCTGCGATAGAATATTTTTTATTTGCCGAAAAAGACGTTTTATCGCTTGCTTTTTACAATCAGCAAAAAACCTTTCTTTGCGGGGTAACTGCCGAGGGGGAAAGTTTTTTGGAAAATACGGTAAACGATAATATGCGTGTGCCTGGCGGAGCAATGTTTTTCCGCGTATGCGCGCCCAAAGCTTTTTCCAAATCTGCAGTAGTTTTTACGAATACTCTTCCACAAGTTAACCCCTCCGAAAAGGTCGT
>JAFOHH010000144.1 GCA_017421905.1 Clostridia bacterium | reverse complement strand
GGTTGTGCAACAGCAATTAACCGATTTGGAAAGCCGAGAAAGCGATTTACTGAAAAACAACAGCAAATTGCAAGATGAGCTCCTCTCTTTGCAACAACAGCAAAAAGAGCTTGCCGTTCGTCAAGGCATTTATAATCAGCAGCAATTAGAATTTATTTCCCGTAAAAATGCACTTGCCGCGCAGCAATTCGATTTCGCGGAAAAATTAAACACCTACCATGCGCAGGTTAAGCTTTTTAACGAAAACCTTGAAAAGCTTGAAAATGAACGCGTTGCATTGCAGAAAGATAAAGCTGTTTATGAGGAACAGCTCCGCGAGTTTGAAAGAAAGAAGGCGGAATTTGAAAACGAAAAAGAACGTTTGGAAAACGCGAAAGACGAGCTTTTACGCGAACAAATGGAAGCGCAAAAACGCGCACACGACGACGCTTCGGGCTTGCACGTGCGTATGAAACAGTTGCAGGAATGGGAAAATGCTTTGCAACAACGCGAAACCAACTTAAACGACCGTCTTCGCGATGCGCAGAACGCGCAAAATGCGCAAGCATATGCTTACGGTACGTATTCGCAACAGCAACCCTCCCCTGCTTATCCTGCCTTTGGGCTTCCTAATCCGCAAAATCAATTATTAGAACGCGCGCAGAAAGACGGTATCCGTTTGAACGCAGTCGGTACGTTGCGCGGAGCGCAAAATAATAATGCGCCCGTAGTAACGGCAAAGCAAGAACCTGCTTCTGCCCCTGCCGTTACCGCAACGCCTATGAAACGCGGTTACTTTAATATGGGCAAGGCATTGTTTAATTCGGCGTTTATTATGCTTTGCATCGTAGCGTTTGAAAGCCTTGTCGTGTACTTTGCTAAGGGTTACCTGAATATTTCCGTGATATATCCCGCAATCGGGTTTACGGCAGGCTTTATCCCCTTTATCGTATGTGCAATTTTGTACGCAAGCGGTTATAAAGCAAACGCTAAAATTAAAAAGCGCGCCTCGTATATCCTCTCTGCCTCGATTATTTTTGTAATTAGCGTGATTTTGGTTACGATGGTTGCCGTTTATATGAAGGCACAACTTTCTCTCTTGCCTCAACTTTTGACGTATATCGTTATCCCCGTAGCGTATTTAATGAACATTCTTTTCTTTGTTGCATTTTTCTATGCGTTCTCTATGAAGGCAAGCAGAAAATAAGACGAAAGCCCTCCCTGTGTATACGGCAGGGAGGGTTATTTTTTGCCTTTTACTCTCTTTTAACAGCAAAAGAGTTGACGAACGTAATTTTATTTGCTATAATAACGGAGTAATCTATGGGGGCATAGCTCGGTTGGTTAGAGCGATTTTTGCGGAGGTTCGCGCGAGCCGTAGGCGACACTTTGACTTTGTCAATTCCCTCTCGCGTCCAAAAAAACAACTTTATAGAACGGAGGCGTAGCTCAGTTGGTTAGAGCGCTACCTTGACATGGTAGAGGTCGGAGGTTCGAGCCCTCTCGCGTCCACCACAACAGCACCCTTT
>JAFOHH010000143.1 GCA_017421905.1 Clostridia bacterium | reverse complement strand
CGCGCGTCTAAAACGACGACTGCGCCGTCGCAAAGCTTTAAATTTTCCTCCATCATGCGGAGGGCTTTTGTCATATGGCCGGGAAACCATTGAATGAGTTTCATTGTTTTTTCCTTTTATTTCTGCTGTGTATCTTGCGTTTTTTCTACTGCGCAAGTGGAATTTTCGCCCTGCGAGAAAGAATCGACTTCGCCCTGCGAGGGGGCGGAATTTTCGCCTGTCCCGTTAGTGACGTTTTCCGCTGCTAGCGGTGCTTGCGCCTTTTTCGATCTTCTTTTCTTGGGCTTTTGTACGGGAGGCGGATCGACCATTTCTTCCTCGGTAAGGAGGTCGGGGCGGAGCGCTCTCGTTAATAAAAGCGACTGACGTGCACGCCATTCGTCTACCTTAGCGTGGTCGCCGGAAAGGAGAATTTCGGGCACGGAAAGCCCCATAAATTCCTGCGGGCGGGTGTACTGCGGATATTCTAAGCGGCGGTTGGTGTGACTTTCCGCCGTGAGAGAATCTTGGTTCAATACCCCTTCTACGTAGCGGCAAACGGCGTCGGTTATTACCATGGCGGGTAGTTCACCACCCGTTAAAACGTAGTCGCCGATGGAGAGCTCTTCGTCGATAAACAAGTCGATAACGCGCTGATCTACCCCTTCGTAATGTCCGCACAAAAAAAGCAGACGGGGCTTTTCGGCGTACGCCTTTACCATGCTTTGGGAAAAGACCTTGCCTTTGGGCGAAAGGTAAATGCGGTGCGCCTCGTGCTTGGGATCTACCGCGGCGATTGCCGAAGCGATGGGTTGGGGCGTCATAAGCATGCCTGCGCCGCCACCAAAGGGGTAATCGTCGCACTTTTTATGCTTATCCTCCGAATAGTCCCGAATATTGTGCGTGCGGATATCGATATAGCCTGCACTTTGCGCGCGTTTTAAAATACTTTCCGATAGCGGAGTGAACATTTCGGGAAAGAGGGTTAAAATATCAATCCTCATAAACCGCAACCTCGGACAAGCGTTTTTTAGAAAATACCATTTGTTTTTCTTCGGGAGAAATGCGAATAACCATATCCTTTACAAGCGGAAAGCGCATAATTTTACCTTCTTCGCTTTGCACGGTGTAAATATCGCGCGAGGCGGGCGTTACGTCGGTTACCTTGCCGTAAACGTTGCCTTGTTCGTCGGAAACGATGCAACCGAGAATATCTACGATATAGTAGGTATTCTTTTTTAAAGGAGCGGCGTTTTCCCTAGTAACGTATAGATTTTTTCCGCGCAAAAGCTCGGCGGCGTTGCGGTCTGCAACCCCCGAAAGCGCGAGAAATACAAAATCCATTGCCACGCGGGCGCGGAGCACCTTATACGGCGTAGCCTCTACGAAAACCTCTTTTAAGGATTGAAAGCGAGTAAGACTATCGGTATACGGTTTTACTTTTACCTCGCCCAAAATGCCTTGCGGCTTTAAAATTTCACCGATTAAAAGTTTTTCTTCCATAGCGTTTCTCCATTAAGCGGAAATAAAAGGAAAAAAGGAGAAATTATTTCATTTCTCCCGTTTCCTTAATTTCGATATTATACTTTTTGCCTTCTTTCGCTGCAACGGTTTTTACCAAGGTGCGGAGTGCTTTTGCAACCTTACCTTGTCTGCCGATAACCTTGCCCATATCCGACTCGTCGAGGACGACGGTTACGTTTACGGTATTGCCGTTTTCTTCAACGATGTACTGAATGGTTTTGGGTTTTTCAGCAAACTGTTCAACGATAAATTTGATCAGTTCCATCATAGGTTAAACCCTCTTACTTCTTTTTCTTGGGGTTGGTTTTGCTGGGAGAAAGCTTGGTGGATTGTTCCATTGCGCCTGCTTTTACGAGCAAAGACTTAACCGTTTCGGTGGGTTGAACGCCTTTGGAGAGCCAATCTTTTGCCTTTTCTACGTTTACAACGAGTTCCGCGGGGTTAGCCGTGGGGTTGTAATGACCTACCTTATCGATCACTTTACCGTCGCGAGCCGTTCTGCTATCTGCAACGACGATACGGTAGCAAGGAGATTTGTGGTCACCAAGTCTGGTTAATCTCATTTTAACTGCCATTTTTTTATCCTCCATAAAAATATTTTTCGTTTGGCATGGGTACGGTTTGTACCGAGAATTATTTGGGAGCAAAGTCTTTATTCGCCCCTATTAAAACGGGAATTTTTTTCTTCCGTTTTTAAACTGTTTCATCATTTGTTTGGTTTGATCAAACTGCTTTAAAAGCTGGTTTACGTCTTGCACCGTAGTTCCGCTGCCGGCGGCGATGCGCTTTTTACGGCTACTGCCGATGATGAGCGGATTGTCGCGTTCCTTCGGGGTCATTGCAAGAATAATTGCCCTGGTTCGCTCGATCTTTTTCTCGTCGATTTGATCGGCAGAAATGCCCATTTTCGATGCGCCGGGAATCATTTGGATAAGATCGCTAAAGCTGCCCATTTTTTTAAGGGCGGCAAATTGCTCGAGATAATCGGTTAAGGTAAAGCTTGCGTTGCGCAGCTTTTTTTCCATATCCTTCATCTGCTCTTCGGTAACGGCCTCTTGCGCTTTTTCTATAAGAGAAAGCACGTCGCCCATGCCGAGAATGCGAGATGCCATACGGTCGGGATAGAAGGGCTCGAGATCGCCCAGCTTTTCGCCTACGCTGCAAAATTTAACGGGCTTACCCGTTACGGCGCGAAGGGAAAGTGCCGCACCGCCGCGCGTATCGCCATCGAGCTTGGTAAGCACCACGCCCGTTACCTCTAAACGCTTGTTAAAGGTATCGGCAACGTTTACCGCGTCTTGCCCCGTCATAGAATCGACGGTGAGAAGAATTTCGGTAGGATGAACCTTTGCAGAAACCCGTTCGAGCTCTTGCATCAGTTCTTCGTCGATATGAAGGCGGCCTGCGGTATCGATAATTACCGTATCAAAGCCGTAGGATTTAGCGTATTCTACCGCTTGCTGTGCCGTTTTAACGGG
>JAFOHH010000142.1 GCA_017421905.1 Clostridia bacterium | reverse complement strand
ATGGGAACCACGTTTTTTAGTCGAGCAAGGAAAGCAGCTCTTCCCACTCTGCAAGCGCGCTTTCGTATTCGGCGGAAATAGCGGTAAGGCGGTCGCACTTTTGGGTGAGCAGGGCGTAGTCGGAGGAAACCTCGGGTGTGGCAATTTCGGCGTTTAGGGCAGTTTGCTCTTCCTCTAGGGCGGATATTCGTTTTTCCAGCTCCTTTACGCGGTTTTTGCGCTTTACTTCCTCCGCGCGCTCTTTTTTCGTGCGGAAGTTTTCGTTTTTACGCTCTTCGCGTTCCGTTTTTGCGGCGGAAACGGGTTTTTCCGTTTGGGGCTCGGTAGCCTGCGCACGCTCTTTTTCCGCCTTTAAAAATTGCAAATAGCCGTCGTAGTTGCCCACGTATTCCACAATGCCGCTATCCGAAAGTAAAAACACCTTGTTTGCCACGGCGTTAATAAAGTAACGGTCGTGCGAAACAAATAAAATCGTTCCTTCGTATGCGGCAAGAGCCTCTTCTAAGCTTTCGCGCGAAAGTAAATCGAGGTGGTTCGTGGGCTCGTCGAGGAGTAGGGTGTTTGCGTGGCGTGCTTGTACAAGGGCAAATTCCAGTTTGGCGCGCTCGCCGCCCGAAAGTGCCCCTACCCTTTTTTGCACGTCCTCGTCCGAAAATAGCATTCTACCCAGGATGTTGCGCACTTCGGTTACGCTAAAGCGGTGGTTTCTGCCCCAAAGCTCGTCTAAAACGGTGTTTTCGGGGTGTAGGTCGCTGTTTTCTTGGTCAAAGTAACCAATGGTAACGCCGCCCCCGCTGGGAATTTCTCCCGCTACGATCTTTTTAATAAGGGTAGATTTGCCCGTGCCGTTTTTGCCGATTACGGCAATTTTTTCGCCGCGGCGCACTTCAAAATTAACGTTTTGTGCCAGCGTTTTGCCCGCAACGGAAAGGGTATAATTTTGCGCGGTAAACACCTGTTTCATACTTTCGTCGGGAAAGGTAAACCGAAAAACGGGGGGCCTAGCTGCCGCCTTGGGCTTTTCAATTACGTCGAAGTTTTCCAGCTGATGCAAGCGCGATTTTGCACTTTTCGAGGTGGTTGCGCGTACGATATTGCGCTCTGCGTATTCGCGCATTTTGCGCATTTGCTCTTGCTGACGTTCGTAAGCGCGCTCGTGCGTTAAGTCCTTTTGGGCGCGGAGTAGCTTGTATTTGGTGTAGTTGCCGGGGAACTCTGCAAGCTCTCCGCCGTCTACCTCCCAAATTTTCTTTACCGTTTTATCCAAAAAATATCTGTCGTGCGAAACAACGAGCACCGCCCCCTTATAGGAGGAAAGAAAATCCTCTAAAAAGGCGAGGGTGGAAAGGTCTAAGTGGTTGGTGGGCTCGTCCAAAAGCAGTAGGTCGGGCTGCTGCAGCAGTAGCTTGGTTAAGGAAAGGCGCGTGCGTTCTCCGCCCGATAGGGTGGAAATTACGCGGTCGGAAAACTCCATAAGTCCCATACCGCCCAAAAGGGTTTTTACCTTTACTTCTGCCTGATAGCCGTCCTTTGCGGCAACGAGCGCTTGCAGGCTTTCATACTTGGCGGATAGGGAGCGGTAGGCGGAAGAGCCTTCCTGCTCGTTTCCTAAATCGCGTTCTAATTCGCGCATCTTTGCAATGGCGGCGGTAACGTCGCTAAACACCTCCATCATTTCGGCAAACACCGTGCGGTCGGAGGAAAGCATGCTGTTTTGGCGCAAATAGCCTATGGTAAGGCCGCCCTTTTTGGCAATTTCGCCGTCGTCTTTTGCCAGTTCACCCATAATTAAGCGGAGAAGAGTAGACTTTCCCGCACCGTTTACGCCCACAAGCCCAATGCGGTCGTTTTCTTCAATATTTGCCGTTACTCCTGCAAGAATAACGCGGTTTTCGTAACCAAAGGTTACGTCGGAAAGTCTAATTAGCATATTTTTTAAAAATCTCCCAATACTTTTGGTATATGAATCAGTTGCAAAAAGAACGCGCCGCGCGCTCATCTCGTACGGCGTTTTATTTTGGAGAGGTAAAAACCGCTCTCCT
>JAFOHH010000016.1 GCA_017421905.1 Clostridia bacterium | reverse complement strand
TATGAAGACGGGACTTACTTCCGCGCAGGCGGTATCGGCTTACGCCACCGTTGGGGCAATGGCTATGCCCATTTTGTTTGCACCAAGCTCTATTATCGGGTCCGTTTCACTAGTGCTCGTGCCAAAGCTTTCGGGCGAGTTTTACGATAAACGGAAAAACGGAATTAATCGCACCGCAAACGGCGCAATTTGTTTTGCGATACTTCTTGCTTGCTTTCTCGTACCGTTATTTGCGGCGGCAGGCAAGCCCCTTTGTTTGTTTTTATACGACAATCTTGCGGCAGGGCAAATGGTGGAGCAGTATGCGGTTATGCTCTTTCCCATGACGCTTTCTATGATGACGACGAGCATTTTAAACTCTATGGGGATGGAAAAGCAAACCTTGGGCGTTTTTCTCGCCTCGGGCACGCTAACGCTTGGGGCGGTGGTGGTTTTGCCTCCCCTTTTGGGGGCAGACGCCCTGCTCGTAGGATACGCGGCAAGCTTTTTATGCTCTGCCGCTTGCAACCTGCTGTTACTTCGCAAAAAAACCGTTTTGCAAGCAAGCGTGCTCGCTTTTTCGTTGCGCTGTGCGGCAAGCATGCTCCCCGCCCTTTTTGTGGGGAAAGCTGTGGCAAGAGCTACAAAGGGGCTACCCGCTTTGCTTTCCTTTTGTTTTATTTGCCTTGCAACGCTATTTTGCCAAGTAGTGGTTTTTTTCGCCGCAAGCGGGAAAATTCTGTTAAAAGCAAAAAGAAAACGCACCTGCAAGTTGTAAGCGCGTACCATACAAGCTAAAAGCCTATAAAAAAACGCCTCTTATAGAGGCGTTTTTCGTTTATCTATTCTTTTATGAAATGAAAATTTTAAGCGGTTTTATCGCCTTTAACGAAGGTACGGCAATAAAGAGCAGCGCGTAGTTTACCAGGCTGTTATAAATTTGCCCTTGCACGAACAAACGAGAAACGAGATACGTGCCGTAATCTACTTTGGAAAACAATAGCCAAAACGCCGTGGTGTTAATGCCAACCGTGCAAACGATAAAGGTAAGCAGACACACGATGGCAAGCTTTATAAACAAAAAGCCTTTGCTTTTACCGGGGATACCGTTTATCACCAGCCCCGAAATAAGTGCAACGCAGCCCATTGCAATCCCCACCCAGGGATAATAGGGGTAGCCGCCCGTGTTGGTTAAAAAGCCGAGCAAATCGCCCAAAAAGCAAGCGGTAAAGCCAAACACAGGGCCGATAATAATACCGATAAGGGCGGAAACGACCAGGGTTAGCGAAAATTGTACTTCGGCAAACTTAAACTCGAAAAACATGTTCGCCGCAACGGCAAACGCCGTAAGGAGAGCAACGTAGGCAATGCGGTGGCTGGCGCGCTTTTTCAGTAGCGTTTCCGAAAGGAGTAACCGCTTTAATTTTAGCGATTTTCCCTCGGTTTGAGAATTTGTCAGTTGTGTAATTTGCGTTTCAGACATAATAAAAAACCTCCCGTAAGAGGTCCGCAAAAAGTGAGAAAAAAGGGGTTAACACGCCTTTTTCGGTAGCGGACGCGCCCACGCATCGCAGGGAGCATAGGTTTCCCCTCCCCTTCGTTTGCCGAC
The DNA here is from genome assembly GCA_017421905.1 of Clostridia bacterium. Lineage (GTDB taxonomy): Bacteria > Bacillota > Clostridia > Christensenellales > Borkfalkiaceae > SIG402. Next base: position 1,468 of record JAFOHH010000016.1, on the reverse strand, counting down.
AACGTCCCGTTCGGCAACACTTTACGCGCGTAAGGCTACTCTTTATCTTGCCTATATTATACTGCGCCTTTTTAGCGAACGCAAGCGTTTTGGCAAGATTTTTCGCTTTTTGTAAATTTTAGCGGTTGGTTTTAAGGCGGGCTTTGGGCATTCATAATTTTTTAGAGGCGTGGAATACTGATTTTATGCTGATTATTTTCTTGCGCTCTTCCATTATTTTTTTAGTGCTTTTACTCGTTATGCGGCTAATGGGGAAACGGCAAATTGGCGAAATGCAACCCTTTGAGCTGGTAATTACCCTTTTAATTGCCGAGGTTGCAGGCACGCCCATGGCAGATATTTCCATACCGTTACTATACGGCGTGGTTTCGGTTTTGGCACTTTTTATTTTGCATCAGGTGCTATCCCTGCTGGGGCTAACGGGGTTTTTCGTGAAAACGGTAATTAGCGGCAAGCCTTCCTTAATTATTGGGAAAGAGGGCATTAATTACAAGGAGCTGCGAAAAAACGATTTAGACGTAAGCGACGTTATGGAGGCACTCCGCGGGCAGGGATATTTTTCGCTTGCCGACGTATCCTACGCCATTTTAGAATCGACCGGCACGTTTAGCGTTTTGCCTGCCGCAACCCGCCCCGAAAAGCCCGCCCTTTCTATGCTGCTGATCGGCAACGGCAAGCTATGCCGTAAAAATTTAACCCTGCTTGGCCTCGACGAAAAATTCGTGCAAAAAACTGCACGCGCCCAAGGCGTAAAAAGCGTAAAAGACGTGCTCGCCTTTACCATAGACGGTAACGGAAATTGCTATTTTCAACCCAAAAACGGCGTAAAAAGCACCTTTTCCGTACAATTGGAGGCAAAATGAGAAACTTTTTTACTGCGCTTGCCGCCACTTTATTAATCGTAATTCTTTCCGCGCTAGAAGGGTATTTCGTGCGGCGCGATTTTAACGAATTAAAGCAAATTTTAACCGCCGTATCCGATAAATGCGTTACCCAAACGGCAGGCGAGGACGACGGCACGGCGCTGCAAACCTATTGGGAAGAACGCAAAAAAACCATTCATATCTTTATCCCCCACACCGATATAAGAGAAATGGACTTATGGATTTCCGAAAGCGTGTACAACCTTGCCGCAAAAGACTACGAGGAAGCTCTTTCTAAATTGCAGGTTCTCCTCGATTTTTGCGACCACGTGCCGGGCATTTATCGCTTTCGGTTGGAAAATTTGTTTTAGGGTTTGGAAAAAATCCTTTCTTAAAGCCGCCCAAAAGCCGCAAACCGCTTATGATATACCGTGCGCACACCGTATATACATTGTGCGTACGTCGTGTATACATTGTGCGTACGTTGTGTATACCCCGTGCGTACCTTGTGATATAAAAAACCGCTCCCGTAGGTGCGTCACTCATAGGGATTTTTTAGACATTATAAAAGGATAGCAAAATTTTGCTATCCTTTACTTTTTGCT
>JAFOHH010000015.1 GCA_017421905.1 Clostridia bacterium | reverse complement strand
GTTTCAACCAACGCTTCTTGAATGATGCCACCCTTAACGTTTAAGGTCAGTTTGCACGCGCCTTGTTGGGGTGCACACCAGCCGATACCGTGGGTAAAGCCGTTAATGTCGCTAATTTCCTTGGATTGAACCCATTTGCCTTCTTCGGGAATGGGAGCAGGACCGTGGTTAGGACCTTTCGCAACACATACCATATTTTCTACTTCTTTCGAGTATTGCATAGAAAACCTCCATTAAAGTTTCTTTTTACCGTTTGTAATTATACCAAAAAGCGGTAAAAAACACAAGCAAGTTGCAATAATTTTTCAAAGAAATCGTTTTTTTTATTTTTTTGTGCCTTTTTAGCGGCTTTTTTCGTGCGTTTGCTTGCAAATGCGGCCGTTTTTTGGTAAAATAATATGCGGAAAATTTTAAGATGCAAACTTTTGCGTCAAAGGAAGATACATTTATGAAAAACGTAATGGACGTTTTAAAAGAACGCGGCTTTATTAAGCAAACCATTTTTGAAGAAGACCTTTATAAAATGCTGGGAGAAGAAAGCGTAACCTTTTACGTTGGCTTCGATCCTACGGCAGATAGCCTCCACATCGGGCACTATATCCCCGTTATGATGATGGCTTGGATGCAACGCTACGGCCATAAGCCCATCGCCCTTTTCGGCGGCGGCACGGGCATGATTGGCGACCCCTCGGGAAGAAGCGATATGCGCACGATGATGACGAGAGAAATTATCGACCATAACGTAGAATGCTTTAAAAAGCAAATGTCCCGCTTTATCGATTTCGAAGGGGAAAAGGGCGCGGTTATCGCAAACAATGCAGACTGGCTTTTAAACTTAAACTATATCGAATTTTTGCGCGACATCGGCGTACACTTCTCGGTAAACCGTATGCTGACTGCCGAATGCTTTAAGCAACGTATGGAAAAGGGCTTAACCTTTTTCGAATTTAACTATATGCTCATGCAAGGCTACGACTTTTTGGTGCTCAACCAAAAATACGGCTGCAAGCTGGAGCTGGGCGGCGACGATCAATGGTCCAACATGCTTGCCGGCGTAGACCTCATCCGCAAAAAGGAACGTAAGGATGCCTTCTGCATGACCTGCACCCTTCTTCTGAATAGCGAAGGCAAAAAGATGGGTAAAACGCAAAAGGGCGCACTTTGGCTGGACGAAAATAAATGCTCGGTTTACGATTTCTTCCAATACTTCCGCAACGTAGAAGACTGCAAGGTTGCCGAATGTATGCGCCTGCTTACCTTTATGGATATGGCGGAAATTGAAGAGCTTACCCGCTATGCGGACGAACGCATCAACGCCGCAAAGGAACGTCTTGCTTACGAAGTAACCAAGCTCGTCCACGGCGAAGAAAAGGCAACTGCTGCTATGCAACAAGCGCGTGCGGCGTTTGGCGGCAACGCAGAGGATATGCCCAAGGTTACTATCGGCAACGATTGCACCACCGTTATCGACCTTCTCGTAGCGGCAGGCCTTTGCAAGAGCAAGGGCGAGGCGAGAAGATTAATTCAAGAAGGCGGCGTTAAAATCGGCGAAGAAAAAATTACCGATATCGCAGCCGGCCTCCCGGAAGGAGAATTCGTCCTTCACAAGGGTAAAAAAGTTCATATTTTGGTAGAACGCGCGTGAGTTATTTTGGCTTTGGAAAGGACGAAGTAGCGGAATTTACCGAACAAAAATCGCGCTTTATCGGCTATTCCTTTCCCGTTTTTGGGGAAGAGGACGGCCGCGCTAAAATTGCGGCGATAAAAAAGGAGCACGCCTTTGCCACCCACGTTTGCTCGGCGTTTATTGCCGACGATAAAGGCAATTTGATGCGCTTTTCCGACGACGGAGAGCCGCAAGGCACGGCAGGTATGCCCATTTTAGAGGTGCTCCGCGCCAAAGGCTTAAAGGAAAGCGGAATTGCCGTCGTGCGCTATTTTGGCGGTATTAAGCTGGGCGCAGGCGGTTTGGTTCGCGCTTATTCTAAGGCGGCGGCCATGGCGGCGGATGCCAACACCTGCGTGGAAACTGCGCTTGCAGCCTTTCTTTCGGCAAGCTTTTCCTACGACCTCGTTTCCGCCTTTATGCGCTTTGCCGAAAAAAACGAGTTGTTTGCCGTTACTTACGATTACGGCGAAACGGTTACGGCTCGCTTTCACGTTCGGGCGGAACGATCTCAAGAAATTTTAACCGCCCTTACCGAATTTTTGCTGGGCAAATGCACGGCAAAGGAAGAAAAAAGAGAATATTGCCGTTTTTAACGGCGGTTGGGGGGAGCCGCAATTCGGCTTCCCCTTTAAAAACTATAAGTAAAAAGAAAAATTTTAATAGGAGGGTACGAGTGTGGCAAAAATTACCGATATTATGCCGCAAATTAAAGATAAAACGCGCGTCAACGTGTATTTAGACGGCAAATTTTACTGCGGTATGGACCTCGTTACCGTCCTTTCCAACCGCTTAAAGGCGGGTATGGAAATTTCCGAAGAGGAGCTGGGCGAAATGCAACGCCTTTCGGAGGAAGAGCGCGCTTTAAGCAAGGCCATGCACTACTTAACGGGTTCTATGAAAACGGAAAAGGAAGTAGCGGATTACCTTGCAAAAAAGGGCTATACCCCTACGCTCGTTGCCGCGGTAATCGAGCGGCTCGTCGGCTACGCGTTTTTAAACGACGCCGACTATGCAAAGGAATACGCCGAATCGTACGCGGCAAAAAAAGGCGCGCGCCTCATTGCGCTCGAGCTTAAACAAAAGGGGATATCACAGCAAGATATTTCCGCCGCTTTAACCGATTTTTCTGAAGAAGAGGGCGCAACCTCCACCCTAAAAAAATATCTCCGCGGCAAGGAAGTAACGCGCGAAACGTTGCAAAAAGCCTACCGCTATCTTCTTTCCAAAGGGTTTAGTGGGGAAACGGTAGCCTCTGCCCTAAAACGCTACGGCGTGGAGGAGGACGAATGATTTCGATTGTCAACGTAACGGAGGGCATTGCCAAAAAGGCTTTTCCCGTTCCAAGTAGAGAAGTAAACAAAGGCACGTTTGGCCGCGCGGCAATTTTTGCAGGAAGCAATACCTACGGTGGCGCGGCAATGCTATCGCTCGGCGGTGCGGCGGCAACGCTGGGCGCAGGCTACGTACAGCTTTACTCGGTAGAGCGTGTGGCAAACGCTTGCTTTTGCGCCTTTCCGGAACTTCTTATCAGCAGTCTTTCCCAAAGGGAAGGAGCACTTTTTCCAACGGAGGAGGAGCTTTCCTGCGCCCTGCAAAACAAAACGGCGGTCGCGGTAGGAATGGGTATGACGGCAGGCAAAGAAACCTACGCTACGGTATGTCGCATTTTGCGCACCTTTGCTAAAACGGTCGTCCTCGATGCTGATGCCCTAAACGCTCTTTCCTGCTACGGAAAGGAGGTTTTATCGGAAGCAAAGGGCAAGGTAATTTTAACGCCGCACCCCGTAGAGTTTTCCCGCCTCACGGGCGTTTCCACAGCGCAAATACTTGCCGATCCTCTTCCTATTTTACACGAATTTTGTCGCAAATACGGCGTAACGGTGCTCCTAAAAGGTGCAACCACGCTCGTTACGGACGGCAAGGAAACCTACCGCTCCTCAAGTGGCGCACCGGGTATGGCAAAGGCCGGTAGCGGCGACGTGCTTGCGGGCGTTCTTGCAGGTCTTTTTGCACGGGAAGGGGCACTCCCCGCTCCACTTTCTTCCCCCCTTATGGCGGCAATCGGTGCTTACGTTGCAGGCAAAGCGGGCGAAATTGCCCAAAGCAGCTCAAATCCGTACAGCGCACTACCTTCCGATACCGTCCGCGCTATCGCTTCGGCGGTTACCCAAATTTATAACGCCCCTGCCGATGATCATTAATACCGCCCGTTGAAACTTATAACCTCGGCGGTTACCCAAATATATAACGCCCCTAACGGCGGCGAAAAATAACCAGTCCAACAAACGGAGAACTTTTATGCTTTTTCAAGAAATGAATTTACCCGAATATATCATAGAGGCGCTTTCCGCCTTGGAAATTACCGAGGCAACGGAGGTGCAGGTTCGCGCCATTCCCGCCGCTAGAGAAGGAAAGGACGTGCTTGGCCGCTCCGCAACGGGCAGCGGAAAAACCTTTGCCTACGGCATTCCTGCGGTAGAGGCCATCAATCCCGAAGATCGTGCCGTACAGGTGCTCGTGCTTTGTCCCACGCGTGAGCTTTGTCTGCAGGTTACCGGCGAAATGCGCAAGCTTGCCGTAAAAAAGGAGGGTTGCCGCGCCGTTGCGCTTTATGGCGGAACGGGCATGGAGCGTCAAATTGCCGACCTTAAAAAGGGCGCGCGCATCGTTGTTGGCACGCCGGGCAGAACGCTCGACCACATCGACCGCCGCGTACTAAAGCTGGGCGGCGTTAAGCTGCTCGTTTTAGACGAAGCGGACGAAATGCTTTCCATGGGCTTTCAAAAGGAGTTGGAGGCCATATTAAAAAAGGTCAATCCCGAACGGCAAACCATGCTCTTTTCCGCAACCATGCCCGAGGCGGCGAAAAAGCTTGCCGAGGCGCATTTAAAAGACCCCGTTACCATAGAGTGTAACGAAGAGCTGCCCGACGTTCGCCAAAGCTATATCACCGTAGCCGCCAAGCAAAAGGAGGAGGCTCTTTTCGAGCTATTAGAAATAAAACAACCCCAAACCGCCCTTATTTTCTGCAACACCAAGCGTATGGTAGATAAGCTTTCCGGCGTGTTTGAAAAGCGTGGTATTGCCGCCGAATTTTTACACGGCGATATTCCGCAGCCCGTCCGTAAAAAGGCAATGGATAAAATTAAGGCACAAGGCGGATATCTCGTTGCAACCGACGTTGCCGCACGCGGTATCGACGTAAAGGACGTAGACCTCGTCGTTAATTTCGACGTTCCCTCCAATGCCGAATATCTCACTCACCGCATCGGAAGAACGGCGCGCGCAGGTAAAAGCGGTGCAGCCGTTACCATTATCAATACGCCGCCGCAAAAGGGCGAATTTTTCCGCCTGCTCGAAGAATCTGGCACGAAAGCGCGCGAAATGACCATTTCCATTTCTCAAGATTACGAAGTTGCCGCCCCCAAACGCGGCAAATACGCACAAAAAGAGGTTGCTTTTGCAAGCAGCAATTCGCGCAATTTCTCTTCCCAAAAATCTTTTGAAAAGGGCGCAAAATCTCCGCGAGGGGAAGGGAAAAAACGGGCGGCAAAGCCCTCCGACTTCCGCGGTGAAAAACCCTCAAAGGGAGATAATTTTTTCCGCAAAACCAGCGTAGAAGAGGTAGAATTTTACCGTGGCGAGCTTAAAAAAGCAGGCTACGGAAAAGCGCAAAAACGAGGTGCAAAGCAAGGGAAAGGGAGCGGAAAACCCGCATACGGTGCTGTGAAAACGGGCGGATATTCAGAAAAACCCTCCCGCGGAGCTTCTTCCTTTGGCGAAGGTCGTAAAGGCGAAGGCCGCAAAAATGCTCCCCATACTGCGGAAGGCTATCGCACGCAAAGTGGGGAACGAAATTCCTCGCCGCGCAATTCTTCGTCGCGCAACTCCTCCTCGCGCAACTCTTC
>JAFOHH010000014.1 GCA_017421905.1 Clostridia bacterium | reverse complement strand
GGGAAAGCGACCTGCGCAACCCCCTTGCCGCTAAGGACGTGTTTGAATTGCGCCTTACGGGCGATACTTTCGTGCAAAATCACCGCGCACCTCGCCCCGTTCCTACCGAAGAAGGTTGGTTCGAAACCGTTTGGGCGCAATACCGCGCAAAAAAAGGACAAAAATAAAATCTTTTCACTATTTTCTAAAATTTTCGTAAAGGAAGGAAATAAAATGAACGACCGTAAACTTTGGGTGCAAATGCTAGATAAAATTGCGCGGCCCGTACTTTCTGCGCTAGCAGAAGATAGGTTAAAGGAAACCTTTCCCCTTTGGGACGAAGAAGAGCCCACGCCCGAGCATCCGCGCACCATTGCCTATTTAGAGGCGCAAGCACGCCTCCTTCACGGCATTGCTCCGTGGCTGGATGCCGAGGTTTCCGACCCCGAAGAACGCGCATTGCAAGCGGAATATCGCGTAATGGCGCAAAAAGCGCTCCATAACTGCATTTGCCCGGATAGCAAGGATTATATCGAGTGGTGGGACGGCACGAGAGAGGCTTCCCAGCACCTTGTCGAAGCGTATAATTTCGCTTACCCCGTGCTCGTTTCGCCCAAAACCTTTTGGGAAACCCTACCCGAGGAAGATAAACAATACTACGTTCGCGCTCTAACGCGCGTAAATCACCGCCGTCCCATTGCCAACAACTGGCGTATGTTCACGGCAACGATAGAGGCTGCTCTTTATAAGATGACGGGAGAATGCGACACCATGCGCGTGCAATTCGCCCTTATGGAGCACGACCTCGCTTACCGTGGCGACGGAATATACGCTGACGGTGCGCCCTTTTCTTGGGATTCGTACAGCAGTAGCGTAATGGCGCCCCTTATGATGCTCCTTTCCGGCGTTCTCACTCCCGCTTTTCAGGCTTGGAATTACGGCGAAACCCTCCATCGCCGCTCGGTTGCTCGTATGGGTGCGCTTTGCAGAAAGCTGGAATGCATGCTTGCAGAGGACGGCTCTTATCCTGCCCTTGGCAGAAGTCTTTGCGGCAGAAACTGGATGTTCTCCCTCTCGTTTGCGGCATTTCGCCATTGTATTCCCAAGGATATTCCTTTGGGAAGGGTAAGGACGGAGCTTACCTCCAACCTGCAAAACTTCTTTAACGCCCCCACCTTTTTCGATAGCAAGGGGTATATTCGCATCGGACTTTACGGCTATCAACCAGCCGTTGCCGATAGCTATCTTACGCGCGGCAGTATGTACTGCTTTCTCGACGTGTTCGCGGCACTCGGCCTTTCGGATACCGACGAGTTTTGGACTGCCCCTGCCGAACCCTCCGTTTGGCAACAAACATGGGGAGAGGGCACACCCTGTCCTTCCACCACGGCACAAGAGGAACGAAAGCTTTGGCTTTCTTACCTCGATAAAGTGTCCCGCCCCGTCCTTTCCGCGCTTGCAGAAGGCAAGTTAAAACAAACCCTTCCTGCGGCAACCGTAGCTCCTTACGGCGGGGAAGAGCGGATAGATACCGAGCGTATTCCTTACGCCCCGCTCGAAGCGTTTGCCCGCACCGTTTGCGGCATTGCTCCGTGGCTGGAATTAGATCTCCCCGATGGGGAAGAAAAGGCGCTACAAGCCGAATACCGCCTTTTAGCGGCAAAAGCAGTAGATATGGCAACCGATCCCGCCTCGCCCGATTATATGCTTTGGTGGGACGAGAAAAAAGGCCCCGAGCCCGATCAGCCCTTGGTAGAGCACGGCTTTTTCGCTCTTGCGCTTTGTCGCGCCCCCCGAGCGCTGTATTTCAATTTGCCCGAACGCGTGCAACAAAACGTTATTGCCGTTCTCTTAAAAGGCAAAAAAATTCGTCCGCCTACCGCCAACTGGCTGCTCTTTGCTTCTATGATAGACGGCGCTCTCTACCGCTTAACTGGCGATGGCGACGCGATGCGAATCGAAGCAGGACTCGTTCCCGTCAATAACCGTTACCTTGGCGACGGCACGTACGGCGACGGAATCTACGCAAACGGTAAGGAATTCGATGGCGCGTTCGATAAAGGTAAGGTGTTTGAATGGAGCTATTACAACAGCTTCGTATTGCATCCCTTTATGGACGAGCTACTCGACGTTGCTATGGATATGTTCCCCGGCAAGTATATCGAAAACTTGCGTGCCGAAGAAACCAAACGCCTTGGCAGATACGCCGCCGTGCTCGAACGTATGGTTGCGCCGGACGGCAGTTATCCTCCCACGGGCCGCTCGCTCACCTACCGCGCGGGGGCATTCCAAGCCCTGTCGCTCGCAGCCCTTAAAGGCAAGCTTCGCGAAGAGGTAGAGCCCTCGCAGGCACGCCGCGCAATTACCGCCGCCATTCACCGCACGTTATCCCCAACGGATACCTTTGACGAAAACGGCTTTTTGCAGGTGGGTATTTGCGGAAAGCAGCCCCGCTTTGCAGAAACGTATATTTCAACGGGTAGTTTATATCTTTGTACAACAGCCTTTTTGGCACTCGGGCTTGCACCCGATAATGCTTTTTGGAATAACGATGCCCCCACCACTTGGGAAAAGATGTGGTCGGGCGTCAATATGAAAGGAGATCACGCAACATGGTAAAAGTAGCAATTTTTAACGTAAAAAAACAAGGCGACGTACAGCGCGTTTTCGATGAAGCGCGTATGAACCAACTCAAATCCCTTTACGACGTATATCCCGAGGTTCTTCTCCCCACGGCAGAAGATTTAGAATCGGCAAAGGACTTTTTAAAGGACGTAAAATTTATCTTTTCCACTTGGGGAATGCCCCGCCTTTCGGAAGAAGATATTAAAAAATACCTCCCCAAGTTAGAGGCGGTATTTTATGCGGCAGGCTCTGTTAAGGGCTTTGCCCCTACCTTTATGAATTGCGGCGTAAAGGTGTTTTCCGCAGCGCAGGTAAACGCTATCCCCGTGGCGGAATACGTATTCGCCCAAATTATCCTTGCAAATAAAGGCGTTTGGGGAATGTTAACCCGTCCCATAGATGCTCGCGCCGCATATTTTTCCAATTTCCCCGGCAATTACGAGGCAACGGTGGGCTTAATCGGCTTTGGCGCAATTGCGCATCTGCTTGCAAAACGCTTGCAAACGCTTAACCTCAAAGTGCTGGTTTACGATCCTTATATTTCGGAAGAAGAGGCAAAAGAGTACGGCGTAACCTTAACCACCTTGGAGGATATTTTCCAAAACGCCGATATCATTTCCAACCACTTGCCCGATATCCCTCCCGTATTTTATATGCTCGATTCCAAATATTTCAATTTAATGAAGCCTTACGCAACCTTCATCAATACGGGGAGAGGCAGAGAAGTGGTAGAAGATGATTTAATTTCCGCTATGATTGCCGTACCCACGCGCACAGCGGTATTAGACGTAACCTTCCCCGAACCGCCCCTTCCGGATAGCCTTCTCCGCACCCTGCCCAACGTTATTTTAACGCCGCATATTGCAGGCAGCTCGGGCGACGAAGTGCATCGCATGGCGGTAGAAATGATAGAAGAAAGCATTCGCTATCAAAACGGAGAGCCCCTAAAATATTACGTATCTCCCGAAATGCTCGCAAAAATGGCGTAAACGATTGCGTTAAACACAAAACGATTATAGAGAAAAGGAGAATATGTTATGAAAACAGGACTTACCTCTATTACCTTTCGCCAATTTACAGCAGAAAAGGTAATTGAGCTTGCAAAACAAGCAGGGTTAGACGGAATCGAATGGGGCGGAGATATTCACGCCCGTCCGGATAACCGGGAAAGAGCCAAAGAGGTTGGCGAGCTTACTCGCGCCGCAGGGCTGGAAGTTCTTTCTTACGGTAGCTATTATTTCGTAGGAAAGGGTAGCGATTTCGAGCCCATTTCTCAAACGGCAGAAGCGCTCGGTTGCAGTATCATCCGTATTTGGATGCCGTGGGACGACTACGATTATGCATCGCATAAGGAGGAGATCGACCGCATTTCCGCCATCGCCGCATCGCGCGGACAAACCTTGGCGTTTGAATTCCATTGCAAAACGGCAAACGACCTCGTATCTCGCTCCGTAGCAATGCTAAATTGCTTTGGCAAAGACAACGTAAAAACCTACTGGCAGCCCCCCTACTGGCCGCAAACTCCGCCCGATTCGCTCGACGACCTCGAAGAACTCGTGCCCTACGTAGTAAACCTGCACGTTTACCGCTGGAAAGGGGAAAATAACGACCGTTTGCCCCTTGCAGAAGGTGCGCGCGCTTGGGCAAACTACCTCCAAATTTTCAAAACCGCCAACGCCGCTATTTTAGAATTTACGCGCGACGCCCTGCCCGAAAATTTCCTTGCCGACGCAAAAACTCTGCACGAGCTTCTCGCTAAAATCTAAAATTTTACAACCCGCAAAACCCACAAACAAAAAGAGCCTTTTTCAAGGCTCTTTTTTCATTTTCTTATAAGAGAAAAAATGAATAACCGCTTGTTTTTTCTTTTGGGATATGCTATACTGAAAGCGAAATAAAGCAATACGTTTTCAAGTAAAACGTGCAATTAGGAGTATAGGTATGAAAGAAACCATCCCCGGCAGACAGCTACTTAGTGACGAGCGTATTTTTTGGCAAAACCGTTGCTATAAAGATCACGTTTGCGTGCATTGCGATCTAACCCTTTCGGGATTTTCGGTTATGATAGAAGGGGAGGAGCTAATTGCGGAAATCGATGCCGATGCAAACATGCAGTTCGGCGTAATTTGCGATGGAAAAGAGCTGCCTCGCGTGGTAACGAAAACGCGCGGCCTTCAAACGGTATATTTTGCAAAAGATATTTCTCTTTTTGCCCGTCACCGTATCGACGTATATCGCCTTACCGAGCAGTCGGAAGGCACGCTATCCATTCATTCCCTCACCGCGCGCAAATTTTTGCCCCGCCCCGAAGAAAAGCCCGAGCTCATCACCTTTTACGGCGATTCGCTCACCTGCGCATACGGAAACGAGGGCGACCCTAAGGAAGAGTACCGCCGCGAAACGCAAAACCCCTTAAAGGGCTATGCGTATCTTCTTTGCAAGGCAAGAAATGCCGATCACGAAGTGTTTGGCTATTCGGGCATTTCGGTTTCCGAAAAGGTTTTCGTAACCAATTTTACCTTAGGAGATATTTGTTTTTACAACTCCTGTCATATGCAGTATTCCTACCTGTATCCGCGAAAAAGCGATATCGTAGTCATCAACATCGGCACCAACGATGCCTCCGCCATTAACCGCGGCGTTGGCACGAAACAGGGCCTAGAAAACGGACTTTACAATTTCACTTGCAAGGTTATCGAAAAGCACCCCGGCGCAAAAATCGTGCTTACCTCGGGCCTTTCCGATACCCATCCCGAGCAAGGCGCTATTACCGACGCCGCCTTTGCCCGCCTGCAAAGGCGGTTTCCCGACGTTATGCTCCGTTTCGTTTTCCCGCGAAATGTAGCAGGCGCAAACGGACACCCTTCGGTCGAAGGGCATATCAACGCCGCAAACGCCTTAATTAGCTTTCTTGCGGAAAAAGTCCCCGTAAAAGGATCAAAAATATGAAAATTTTAATCATTCGCCACGCCGATCCCGATTACGAGCGGGATACCTTAACCGAAAAAGGCCTTTTCGAGGCAGAGCTGCTTGCCCGCACCTTGCAGGACGAAAAAATTGACGATTTTTACCTTTCGCCGCTTGGTAGAGCGCAAAAAACGGCAGAATTTATCTTAAACAAAAAAGGGCAAACGGGCGAAACGCTCCCTTGGCTGGAAGAATTTTGCCACCTTGCCGTAAACCCCGTAACGGGCAAAAAGCAACTGCTTTGGGAAATGGCTTGGGAGTCCTTTCCCGCCCTTGCTCGCATCGAGCCCGACCTCGTAAACCCGCAAACGTGGCTAAACAGCCCCTGCATTCGCAATTCCACCGTGCCGCAAGCCTACAAGCGCGTAACGGAGGGGCTGGATGCGTTGTTGCAAAAATATGGCTACGAACGCGATGGCGACGGCTACCGCGCGGTAAACCCCAGCGATAAAACGATTGCCCTCGTTTGTCATTGCGGCGTGCAACATATTATGCTTGCCCACCTTTTAAACCTTGCCCCTGTACTCATGATGAAAACCTTTTACGGTCTTCCGTCCTCGGTTACCACGCTAAAGGTGGACGAATATCCGGATGGCACTTGTGCCTTTCAATGCCTTTCCTACGGGGCAAGAAAACACCTTTCCATTTAATTTTGCACCTGATTGCAGCAACCGCCCAAGTAAACTTTCCGTTTATCCACGGAAACTGCTTATTTTATAGCAAAGGAGAACGCTATGCGCCTGCTTTTTATTCGGCACGCCGACCCCGATTATTCCATCGATTCTTTAACCGCCAAGGGCTTTGAAGAGGCAGAACTGCTTGCCGAAAAACTTAAAAGTGAAAAAATCGATTACGCCTACGTATCCCCGCTTGGAAGAGCGCAAAAAACGGCGGAAAT
>JAFOHH010000141.1 GCA_017421905.1 Clostridia bacterium | reverse complement strand
AATGCGGTAACGGAATCTCCCTCTTTGATAAAGGTAAAATCGTCCATCATGTTTAACGATTCAGAAATACCGTTTGCATAAGTTGCCTCCAGATTCACGTATGAATGTGTAATGAAGTCCATGATTTTATTCTCTTTATTCCCGAACGCAACCATCAGCTTATCTCCGGCTTTCAGATTCACGGCGGGTATATCCGTGCGGTTGAGTTCTACGTCAACTTCGTATTCCGCCTTAAAAGTCGTCCATTTTTCCTCCAAAACGGAGTAGTATTTGTTCGTTTCTTTCGAATAATAAATAACAGCGTATTCGATTCCGTCTGCTCCCGTAATTACGTTGCCTTGTAATTCGTTTTGTTTTAAGCTTGATTTGTATAAGTACAGATTGGTGATTTGTGCAGTCATATCCTCAGGCGCGGTAAAACAATAGGTAACGCTTTTGCCTCCAAGGGAGTACGTATGCATCATCATCGTTTTTCCCTTACCCGTGGTTGCGTCCACCGTAGTATTTCTAGGCGCGACGTATACCTCCTGTTGGGCTTTCCATCCGCCCGTTCCGTTGGAAGCTTTGGATTCCCAAGGCATTTCCGATTCTAAAGCCATAGTAATCTTTCCGAAATCTTTGGCTGTATTCAAATCTAAAATCTGTTTAGGTTGGGCAGGAATGCGGGCAACGTGGAAAGAGAACGTCGGATTCTCCATCAACCACTTTTCTATGGAGAAGCTACTCTTTCCCGTTTCTTTAAAAGCCGAATCATCATTGTTGGCAGGCATTTTTAAACTGTACTCGGTTTTGTTTTCTTCGCCGTCTGCTTTAAAATACAACCGCATAGAACTGATTTTCATCGCCGCTTCGTTGTATTGAGCGCCTTCCTCTGCGATTAAAAGAAGTATTAAAGATTCACCGGCTTTAAAAGTAAGCTCTCCCCGTGTAGCTAATGCGCTATATACGTTATCATAAAAGTTTATCGCTGTAACTTGCGTTTCTTCAAAAGAATACGAAAAAACAGGGGAAAGACCTTCGCATATCGTACCGCTTTCGCCAAGAATACCTTTAAAAAAAACGAATGACGTTTTCGCTTTCGCTTCTTTAAATTCTAATTTTGCGTTTCCCGCCGTTTTCAACGTACCCGCCGTAGGCGCAGTAAAAGCGATTGCCGAAGCATAGGCAATTCCGCTAAGCTGACGGGAAATTAACTCTCCGCCCAAAGAAAAGCTTGAACTTGCGTTCGCCTCGATTTTATTACCGCCTGTAAAGTATACGTAACTAGTCCAGCGATTGCTATCCTCTTGTTTTTTATCCATCTCGTAATATTGCGTAGGGTACGTCTTTTCCGTCGTTGCCGCAGCCTTTTCCATCCGCCACTCCAGCGAACAGAAAATACAAACAATCGTTATAAACGCGCACAACACGCCAACCGCTTTTTTAAACGTTGCCATAAATATTCTCCTTTTTTAAACGTTGCCATAAATATTCTCCATACTTAAAGATAAATTCTCCAACAGACGCAATTTAGTATACTCTCGCACGTTAGAATTCTGCACCGTATTTCGGTATTCCTCCAAGGAAGAGACCTCGACGATTGCATCAAACAATCGTTGTTTATCTCCATTATCGCCCTCCGAACGGAGCAATATCTCGCGCGCACGTTCAATGGAAGCTTCTACCGCGTTATGCGCCTGATAACAAACGGTAACCGCATACCGTTTTCGCGCGTTTACGTTCAATTCCACCGTTACCTCGCTTCGCACAAGTTCTTTCACAGGAGTCTCCTTTCCATCCACAAAGAGAGAAATTTTTCCGTCTTTAATATTTTTAAATACAATTTTCAGCTTGCGATTTTCTACGAACGCATTTTCGTCTCCACGCGTGGAAATTTCTATCGATTGAAAAATTTTCTTGCCCTGCCTACGCTCGTTAGCCTTAAAGCTGGTTAAGCTTTCTGCTTCGCCGTCTTTCGATTGCTCGTACATCGTAAAGCTACCATTGCCCGCAAAAGTCCAAATTTCCAAGTTTTTCGGCGCGCCACAGTCGTTACCGTCGTCCATAGACAGCGGTAAAATTGCGCCTGCCTTGGCGAGTACCGGAATGCTTTCAATCCCACGATAAAAAATGCAATACGTACCCTTTTTTCCGCCATCGTAGCTATCCCCCGTGAAAATATCCGTCCAAACGCCTTGAGGAATCCATCCCGACACCTTCGCTATTCCCTCTTTTTCAGCTGGCTGTACAATGGGATAAACAAGGAAATTCCCCCCGAATATATACTGTCCGTTTGCTTGGTATGCTTCGTGTGTTTTCCATTCGTAATAAGTCGGCTCGATAAGGGAAAGCCCTTTCGTATGAGTTTCGAAACAACGACTGTACAAAAATGGGATTAAGCGATGTCGGAAGCGCAACCACTTCTTGGCTAACTCCCCAACGCCGTGTCCGTATGCAAAAGGTTCTTTCGTAATCGTCGACGAGTTCGTGCAATGCAAACGATTGATAGGTGAGAATACACCGAATTGCAAAAATCTCATATATAGCTCGTCATTCTTTT
>JAFOHH010000140.1 GCA_017421905.1 Clostridia bacterium | reverse complement strand
GCCTTGGCAGGGCGCTCGTTTTTTGCTTTAAATAAATTTCTTTAAACGGAAAGAATTGCGCCGTTTTTCAGTAAAATTTCGCGAATTTTGCTTACGGAAACGGCCTTGGGGGCAACGCCGTTTTTCACGGCAAGCGCCGCGCCCACGCCAACCGCTTCGCCAAGGGCAAAGCAAGTACCCATAACGCGGATAGAGCCGAACGCCAAGCGGTCGCAAGAAACGCATCTGCCGCTCATCATTAGGTTGGAAAGGGAGGCGGAAACGGTGCAAAGGTAGGGAATGCCGTAGGGGTTTTCCACGTGTTGGAAGGTGGAGGTGTGGTCCTTGCTGCTATGAATATCTACGGGGTAAGAGCCAAGCGCCACGCTGTCCTCTTCCATTTTTCCCGTTACAACGTCGTCAATCGTCAAGGTTTTCTCCCCAACGACGCGGCGCGATTCTCTTACGCCGATGGTATCGTTTACGTGAGAAAGAAAGGCGTTTTCAAAGCCGCCAACGTACTCGCGCAGCGTTTCCACGAACGCCTCGGCTTGGCGCATGCCCTCTACTTCGGCAAAGGTAATGCTTTCGGGGTCGGTGGCGTCGGTTGCGGGAATGCGCGGACCGTTTAGCGCTACCTCGCTATCGTTAAAGCGGTTCATTAAAATCATGGCCCAAATGCCCTTCATCGGCCACTTTCCAAGCGGATGCAGCTGCTTCCACAAATTATCAAGGGTAACGAAGGCGAAATCGGGGCTACTTTGCAAATAGTCCAGCGAGTAGCAGCTTAAATGCTCGGGATGCTCCTTTAAAAAGGTAAAGAAGGCTTTTTTATCCACGCCGCCTATGGTATAAATAACGGAGGCGGGCTGTAAATCTACCCCTGCCGTACCTTTTTCAACCTTTGCGCCTGCAAGGGCGGCAAGAACGCCGTCGCCCGTGGCGTCGATAAACACCTTAGCCGAAACCACGAAGCGCGTTCCTGCGCAGTCAAAGGTGGCGCGCACAATTTTTCCGTTTTCCACTTCCGCACCGATTAAATAGCTGTGCAGCAAATATTTTACGCCGTTTTTTGCGCAAAGCTCTGCCGCCACGCCTTTTACGCGGTCGGGATTGGTCGCCACAACCGAAAGGTGCTTGGGGCAATACCGCACGCCGAGCGCCGCCCCTGCTTTTTTCAGTTCTTCTACGAATTCCAACGCAAATCCGCCTACAACGGGGCGTTTTTTAACGTCTAAATAGCCAAGGTAAGGCAAGCCCGAAGCCGTCATTCCCCCCAGGTAGCCGTTTTTTTCTAGCAAAAGAACGCTTGCGCCCTGCCGAGCCGCGGCAATCGCCGCCGAAAGCCCACCCGAGCCCGAGCCTACAACGGCAACGTCTACCTCGTAGCAGTGCAATGCGTTTTTATCGGAAAATTCTTGCATAATTTATCCTCCTATGTTATACTGTTTTAGGGATAATTGCATTATATCATACGCAAACTACCCAAGCAATGCAATTTTTATTCCCAAAATATATAATTTTTTTCATGGGAGAGAGAAATGGAGTACGCCATACCTAAGTTGATTGATTATTCCGCAGGAAAAAAGGAGCGGTTTTGGGCGGAGGACGCAGCTTGCGTGGATTGCTGGAAGATAATTTTGGTAGAGCGCGGCGCGTTTTCCTTTGAGCTGTTTGGAAAGCGGCAACGGGCAGAGGAGGGGAGCGCGGTGGTGTTTCCCGTAGCCGTTCCCTTCGTTAGGCAAATTGAAGAAACGCTTACCATGCACTACCTGGAATTTAATTTTGAAAGGGAGGAGTCGTGGCTAAAAGAAAGCGGCCAGTACCTTTACGGCGCGATAGAAGTGCCCAAAGAGGTTGTGCTTTCCGCCTGTGCGCTTTTAAGGGAGGCAAAGCTGAAAAACGCCTTTCCGCTTGCCGAGGTTGCCCTGCAAAACGTGTGGGCGCATGCGATAATTCGCCGCGGCCCCGTGGCGGTGAACGCCGATACGATTGTTTGCCCCGCCGTGCGTAAGGCGCTGGAATACCTAAAACTGCGCAAGGGAGAGCGTATTTCGGTTGCCGAGCTTGCAAGGCACGTAGGCTATCCGCCCTTAAAATTTACGCGCGCCTTTACAAAGGAGGTGGGTGAGCCGCCTTCGGTATACGTCAATCGCATTTGCCTTCTGCGCGCCGCTCGTTTGCTTCGCGAAACCGACCTTCCCATTGGGCGCATTTCTGCCGACTGCGGCTTTGAAAGCCAGTTTTATTTTCACAACCGCTTTAAGCGGAAGTTCGGCGTAGCCCCCACCGTATACCGCAAAACCTACCGCACGCAAGAGAATTGACCTTGCCCTCGCTTGGGGAAGGAGTCGTGCAAGTGTGTCGCCGCAAGGGGGAAGGGAAAGAGATAACCCCCTCTGCCGCCCCGTAAGGGGAAGATTGCGCCTCCAAAACGAAGGGATTTGCTCCTTTTCAGATGCGTAGGGGCGACCAATGGTCGCCCGCAAACGGCTTTTTCTAAAATAAAAGGAATTTTCAGCCGCTCATTAAAATAAAATGCATTGCAGAAAGAATTATGTACGCAAAACGCCCCGACGGATTTTCCCGTCGGGGCGTAATGTTTATAATGAGGTTTTGGCGTTACTTCTTTACCACGCGGCAGGTTTTTATGCCGTAGTAAGCAAAGCAGGCAATTGCGTCCTCGGTAATTTCTTCGCCGCAAACTGCCACGGGCACGGCGGGCGGGCAGGAAACGGTGGGGGCGGATAAAATTCTGCCTATTGCCTCCGCTACGGGTACTTCTTCGCTGGGCGAAAACAACGCTTCGTGCATGGAAAGCAGTTTTCGAGGCTCGTTAAGCGCGGGCGGAAGATCTGTAATCGCCTCCCTTTTGGGCAGCGAGCAAAGTGCCGCTTGCAGGCGGTGTAAATTCTCGTCCGTCAGCTCGGGGGAAAGCATCATTACGCAGTAGTCGGGGTCGGAAAACTCGCATACGATACCCTCGTTTTCTAACGCTTTTGCTAATTCCGTGCCCGTGTAGCCGTAGGCTTTTGGGGCAAGGGTTAGCTTTAATTCTTCTTCGCCCTGCGGGGAAAAGGGGGAAAGTGCGGCTTTTAGCGCACGCACCTTGGGTAGGAAGGCGGCAAGCTTTTCTTTGTACGCGCCGCCAAGATAAGCGTTTGCTCCGTCAAGCGATTGCAAAATGAGGTAGGAAGGGCTTGTGGAGGCAAAGGTCGCCATTGCCGTTTGCGCCTCCTCGTAAAAAATGGCGGGGGCGGCTTTGTTTAGGTGCAAATATGCGCCGCCCGTGTAAACGGGCAGGGTTTTGTGGGCAGAGTCGCAAGTAACGTCTGCCCCAAGGGTAAGGGGGTGCATATCCTGCGGCAAAAAGCGCAAATACGCGCCGTGTGCATTATCCACTAGTAGTAGCACGCCGTGCTTTTTACATACGGCGGAAAGCCCTTTTACGTCGGCAACGTTGCCGAGATAGTCGGGGCTGGTAATATACACCGCGGTGGGCTTTTGCGCCGCGCCGGTTAGCGTTTCGTCTAAACGAGTGGGGGAAATCTCGCATTTTACCAGTCCTTGCGCGCTAGAGGGCAGTAGCCACTTTACGGCAACGTTCATCGTTGCGGCGGCAAGAGCAAAGGCTTTGTGGGCGTTTCTTGCGGCGAAAATAAGCGGCGGCTTTCGTTGTCTCTTGGCGTAAAGCAGGGTTAAATATACCATTGCGCGGATGCAGAGCGAAGAGCCTTCTGCCGAGTACAGCGTTTTGCCGCTGCCAAACAGAGCGCTCGCATTTGCCTCGCTTTGGGCAATTACGCCGCTAGCGGCATACAAAACGTCCGCCCCGTCAATTTCCGTTAGGTCGAAGGGTGCGGCAGAAAGATGCTCCGCGCCCGAAACGCCTTTATGTCCGGGCATATGCAATCGCAAGGTGTTTTCGCGCGCGTAGGCGCGTACGAAATCGCAAAGGGGGGTTTTCATACCGTTAGTCCTGCTCTTCAGCGTCTGCAAGTAAGGCGGCTTGCAGCATAATGGCGCACTCCATTCTCTTTTTAAACAGCGTACAGCCGTATTCGTAAATGCCGTTTACCGAGCCCGTTGCGTGGTAGGCGTTTGCGGCACATCCGCCGGAGCAGTAAAGCCGCGCCCAACAATTTCTACATTCGGGGCGGGTATATACGTTGCAAGCGGCAAATTCGTTTTGTGCGTTTTTGTTCGTAACGCCTTGCCAAACGTCGCCCAGCTTATATTGTTCTTCGCCTACGAACTGATGGCAGGGATATAAGTCGCCCCAGGGGGTAACCGCCATATATTCCGTGCCAGAGCCGCAACCCGAAACACGTTTATAAATGCAGGGCCCGCCCGTTAAATCGATCATATAATGGTAGAAGGTGAAAGGTCTACCTTCGCGGCTGCGTTGCAGCATAAGGGAGGCAAGCTCCTCGTATTGTTGCAGAACGATGGGTAAATCCTCCTGCGTTAGGGAGGAAGGATCGCTTGCAGGGCCTACTACGGGCTCCATACTCAGCTCGTTAAAGCCAAGGTCCAGCATTACCTGAATGTCCTTTAAAAAGTCGGGGTTGGCGTGTGTAAACGTACCGCGCATGTAGTAATTTTTACCGCCGCGCGCCTCTACCAGCTTTTGGAATTTGGGCACGATGCGTTCCCAACTGCCGTTGCCTGCGTAGTCTACGCGGTAGCGGTCGTGCACTTCCTTTCTGCCGTCCAGCGATAAAACGACGTTGCTCATTTCTCGGTTGGCGAAATCGATTACGTCGTCGTCAATCAGCATGCCGTTTGTGGTAAGCGTAAAGCGGAAGTTTTTGCCCGCCTCCTTTTCAATAGAACGTGCGTATGCAACGAGGCGTTTTACCACGTCGAAATTCATCAGCGGCTCGCCGCCGAAAAAGTCTACTTCTAAGTTAGTTCTGCCTTTGGAGTTTTCCACCAAAAAGTCAAGTGCCTGCTTGCCAACCTCGTAGCTCATAAGCGCGCGCTCGCCGTGGTATTTTCCTTGGCTGGCAAAGCAGTAGGAGCAGTTTAAATTACAGCTGTGGGCAATATGGAGGCAAAGCGCTTTTACAACGCCTGCGCTTTTTTGCTTTAATTTTCCGGCAAGGGGCTCAAAGGTATCGGGGGAAAAGAGCTTGCCTGCCTCTTTTAATTCTTCAATTTGGGCAAAGCAGTCGCTAACGTCGCTTTCGGTAACGTCGGCTCTGTCGGCGTATTTTTGTAAAATGCGGGCGGAAAGCTCCTCTTTTGGGGTGGTTTCGTAGTTTTGAATTATCTCAAAGGCCACGTCGTCTACAACGTGTACCGAGCCCGAACAAACGTCTAAAACGATATTCATTCCGCCAAGGGTATAACAATGAATCATAACGGTTCTCCGTGGGGTTGCCCCCGGTTTAGTGGTGGGGTTGCTCCCGTTTATTAAAAGCGGCAAGCGGCGTTAAACTTTTGCCTGCTGCGTTAAAGCATTTGCCTGCTGCGTTAAACTTTTGCTTGCTGCGTTAAGGTCATAAAAAATGCCGCCAAACGGCGGCATTTCCGGTTAAATTACTTCTTTTTGTTTTCGCATTGTTGGTTTGCGATGCCGCAGCTGGTTTTGCAAGCAGATTGGCAAGAAGTTTGACATTCGCTGCAACCGCCGTTTTTAGCGCTTTCGCAAAGATTTCTGGTTTGTAAAGTCTTAATACGCTTCATAATATTTCCTCCGAAAATTTTTCGTCACGATTATTATATCATACGAAAAAGCATAAGTCAAGCACCGCGTATGAAATTTATTCATACAATCTTTATTATAATTTATATAAAGATTTGCTTGACAAAGGTCGTTTAAGGGAGTATAATTGCGCCGAAATTGTGAACAACTCAAAAAATAAAAAATAAAAAATTGAGAAATTCTCATAAAAGGGAGAGAAAGATGCAAAAAAAACTGCTATTGGAACTGCAAGGCAATATGAAAATATTTAGCAACGTAGAGCAAAAAATTGCCACGCTTATTTTACAAAACCCGCAAAAATTTACGGAATATGCCCTAACGCAGGTAGCCGAACTTGCAGGGGTATCGCAAGGTAGCGTAATCAATTTCGCCAAAAAATTTACGGGCGGCGGCTTTCCCACGTTAAAGGTGCAGGTGGCGGCATCTATCGCCGCTTACGAAGAGCCCTTTACCGTAGTTAGCGAAACCGATTCGGTAAAGGAAGTTTTTCAAAAAACGCAAGAAAACGTAAAAACGGCGTTGGATATTACCCTTGCGCAAAATAAAGAAGAAACCATGCAAGCGGTGGCAAAGGCCATTCTCCGCGCCCAAAAGGTGCAGGTTCACGCCATTTACCGCACGGCAGCCGTAGCCACGGACTGGTATTTTCAGTTGTTGCAATTAGGCGTTGCCGCAACCTTTGTGCAGGACTCCTTGCTAAGTGCCGTTTCCGCCTCTCGCTTAACGGCGGACGATTTATTTATCGCCGTTTCTTCTTCGGGCAGAACCAAGGACGTGTTAGATGCAGCCAAGCTTGCCAAGCAAAACGGCACGCCCGTGGTTTGCTTAACCTCTAGTAAAAATTCTCCCCTTGCCAAAATGTCAGATTACGTTTTACTGTGCGCGGCAAGCGGAAACTCGGTAATCGCAAAGGAAAGCGAGGTGCTTTTTTCGCAATTAATCCTTTGCGAAACGCTTTGCTCCTATCTGCGCGCCCATATCGAAACGGGCGGCGAAGATAACTTCTACAAAATGCGTAAAATCGTATCGTTGCACGCCGTGCAAGATTAAAGGAGAGGTTATGGCACTTTCTAAAAAGGCAAAAAACGCGTTGTTTATCGGCGTTCTTTGTTCCATTTCCTACCTTGCCGTATATATTGCGCGCAACTTGCTCAGCGCGGTTTCGGTAGATATGACCGAAAACGGCGCGTTCGATAACGGATATATCGGCACGCTTTCCTTCGTTTACTTAATCAGCTACGCCGTAGGGCAGCTCCTAAACGGGCTTATCGGCGACAAAATAAAAGCGCGGTATATGATAAGCCTTGGGTTGCTGCTTGCCGGCGTAACCAACTTTATTTTTTCGCGCGTGGCGGAAAATATTGCGCTTGCCCAAGTTGCCTACGCCCTTACCGGGTTTTTCCTCGCCATGATTTACGGTCCTATGACCAAGGTGGTTGCGGAAAATACCGAGCCGCACCACGCAACGCGTTGCTCGCTCGGCTATACCTTTTCCTCCTTCTTCGGCTCGCCTCTTGCGGGCGTGCTTGCTGCGGCGTTTGCTTGGCAAAGCGCATTTGCTTTTAGTAGCGCAATTTTAGTCGTAATGGCTATCGTATGCTTTATTTTCTTTCTTGTAATGGAAAAAAGGGGCGTCGTGCGCTATAATCGTTACGCCTCCCCCAAAACGGAAACGGGTAAAAGCCAAAGCGTAAAACGCCTTATCGAGCACCAAATTATTAAATTTTCAATTATTTCCATCGTTACGGGCGTGGTGCGTACCTCCGTTGTATTTTGGCTACCCAAATATATCAACGAATATCTAAAATTTTCTTCTACCGAGTCAGAACTGCTCTTTTCCGTTTGCACCCTCGTTATTGCCCTTGCGGCGTTTATTGCCGTATTCGTTTACGAACGCGCAAAACGCAATATGGATTTCACCATGCTGCTGTTTTTCTCTCTTTCCGCGCTATTTTTCGCAGGGCTTTATTTCATTCATCACAAATACGTCAATCTCGTTTTAATCGTGCTTGCCATTTTGTGCTCTAACGCCTCTGCCTCTATGCTTTGGAGTAAATATTGCCCCAGCCTGCGCGATACGGGCGTGGTTTCGGGCGCAACCGGCTTTTTAGACTTTTTAAGCTACACGGGCGCGGCAATCGCCACCAAGGTTTTTGCAGGCGCGGTAGGTACAATCGGCTGGGGGAATTTAATCCTCATATGGCTTGGTCTGGTGGTTATCGGCGTAATTATAACCCTGCCGTTTACCTGGAAAAAGCAACCCGAGCTTGCCTCCACCTTTGCAGGGGAGGATATGGAAGAGCAATAAAAAGCAGGGTAACGCACCGCACGTTCGCTTTGGTTCGCCCGCACGGGGAAAAATCCGCTACCCAAGTGGCGCGCGTGCGATATTTTGCCTTCCCCATAAGGGGAAAAACAAAAAAAGAGCGTTTTTCTATCCAAAAAGATTGCATTTTTTCGCGCTTTGTTTTACAATAGAGGAAAGGAGAAATTACGGTTATGCAAAGAACTTATATCAATCAAAGTAAGCTTGGCGAGGTAAACAGAATCGCCGGCTACGTAGAAAATATCCGCAACAAGCGCACGATGGCGTTCCTCGTTATTCGCGACGTAACGGGCAAGCTGCAAATTACTTTGGAAAAGGAAAAATATCCCGAGGTAGCCGCTCTTGTCGATACGCTTACCCTGCAATCGGTTATCGCCGTAGAGGGTATGGTAAACGAAAACGAATACGTTAAAATGGGCGGCAAGGAAATGCTCGTAGAAAAAATGGAGGTTATGTCGGTAGCAGAAGCGCTCCCCATCGGTCCCGAATCCGCACCCGACCTCCGTATGGACTACCGCTGGATTGACCTGCGCACGGATAAAAACCTTTTATTATTCCAAGTACAAACCTGCTTTGTCAACGCCATGCGCGAATTTTTGGTAAACAACAACTTTATCGAAATCCATTCGCCCAAAATTTGTGGCGCGGCAAGCGAAAGCGGCGCAGACGTATTCGCCCTCGATTATTTCGATCGCAAGGCATACCTCGTACAAAGCCCGCAGTTCTATAAACAAATGGCAATGACCTCCGGCTTTGACCGCATTTTCGAGGTTGGCCCCGTATTCCGTGCGGAAAAATCGCACACCAACAAGCACACCACCGAATTTACCGGCTTCGACCTCGAATTTTCGTATATCGATAGCATGTACGACGTTATGAAGATGGAAGAAGACCTTTTAACCTACGCACTTGCAAAGGTTAAGGATGCTTACGGCGAAAAAATTAAGGAGCTTTTCGGTACGGAGGTTATCGTTCCCGAAAAACCCTTCCCCGTAATTA
The DNA here is from genome assembly GCA_017421905.1 of Clostridia bacterium. Classification (GTDB taxonomy): domain Bacteria; phylum Bacillota; class Clostridia; order Christensenellales; family Borkfalkiaceae; genus SIG402. The sequence goes on along the minus strand of JAFOHH010000140.1, from coordinate 7,398 downwards.
AGCTTGCCGATCTTTACGAAGAATTGAAAGCGCGCTACGGCTTTGAGGTTGCCGAAGAAGAAAAGGGCGACCTTACTACCGAGGCAGAACGCCTTTGCAAGCAGTTTGCAATGGATAAATACGGCCACGAATTTTTATTCGTTACCGATTACTGTGCAGAAAAACGCGCCTTTTATCATATGAGAAATGCAGACGGCGTGCCCCAAGGCTACGACCTGATTTGGCGCGGCTGCGAAATTACCACGGGCGCGCAACGCGAGCACCGCTACGAGGTATTAAAAGCCCAAGCCGAAGAAAAGGGCCTTAAAAAGGACGTAGAATTCTACTTGGAATTCTTCCGCTACGGTGCGCCCACGCACGGCGGCTTTGGCCTTGGCGTAGACCGTCTTACCATGCTCCTTTTGGGTCTTACCATTAAAGAGGCAATGTTTATCTTCCGCGGACCCGACCGCGTTACGCCCTAACTTAAAACGCAAGGTGCTTTGCCGCGGCAAAGCACCTTTTTATTTTTTAGGAGAACGATTTATGAAAATTGCAACCGCTTTTGCCTCCACCGTTACCAAGCTTTACGGCGCAGAAAAAGGCTATCAGTTACTTGCAGAGGCAGGCTTTCACGCCGTTGACCACGGCGACACTATGAGTTTGTATCGCCCGTTCGAAGGGCTTTTTTCGCTTAGCGAAGAAGAATTTATCGCTCACTTTCAAGCAGAGAACGCCGCAATTACTTCCGCAGGGCTTACCTGCTGTCAAATTCACTTGCCCTTTCCCACCTGGCCGGACCCCAACCCCAACGCCCCTTGGAGCTGGGAAGAGGAGTACGCTTACATAAAAAACGCTTTCCGCCGCTCGTTTACGGCGGCACGCATTTTAAACTGCGAATACGCCGTTTTGCACTGCGCTATGCGCTGCGGATGGGGAAAAGACGATAACCCTGCCCTTACCTTGGAAAAGAATATGCAGCTATTTTGCGAGCTTTTGCCCCTTGCAAAGCAAAACGGTGTAAAAATCGCGCTGGAAAATATGCCTAACGCTTGGATTCCTTCCGCCTTGCCGCAAAGCCTAACGGCAATGATCGATGCGGTTGGCGATCCCGAAAATTTCGTGGCTTGCCTGGACACGGGGCACGCCAATTTAACGGGAAAAGAGGTAACCCCTGCCGCCTACGTTCGCGCGCTGGGTGGCCGATTAAAGGTGTTGCACGTGCACGATAACGACGGCGTTTTCGACTGCCACGCCCTGCCCTTTACGGGGGTAATCGACTGGGCGGAGTTCGGCGCCGCGCTTGCGGAAATTAACTTTAACGGCGTATTGTCGCTAGAAGCCCTTTTAGATGAAACCCGTTTACAAGAAAACCCTGCCGCCTACTTAAAGGAATTTGCCGCGGCGGCAAACCGTGTGGCAGCGTTGGTTCAAAAATAACATACGGCGCGTAAAAAGCAAAGCTTTTGCCAAAAACAAGCCCTACGTATTCCGTAAAACGTTAAAAAGCCGACGGCAAAATGCCGTCGGCTTTCTTATGCAATTATTATTTTATTCGTTTCGATCGGTTGTGGATAAGGTGTCGCTCTCCGTTTCCGTAAGGGCAATTTCTTCGCAGGGCAAGGCGTTTTCCTGCGGCTTTTTTTGCAGCTTGCAAATCAGCGCTTTCCCGTCCTTCCAAATTTCGCGGTAGGTAAAGGGCAAGGAGAGCAGGAGATAAATGATAGGCAGGTAAATAAGGGAGGGTAAAATCATCCAAACAACCGGCCAATAAAAATCGATGCCGCCGTTTATACCGAAAACGTCCTTTGTAAACACGTCGGGCACGAATATTTTAAGGAAGGGGGTAAAGGCGTCGAATTCCGTTTTCGGGCCGAATACGAAGGAGTTGTTTCTCCAATCGCGGTCAAAAAATGTTTCGCGCGTGGAGTCGATCCAGTCTAGGCGCACCACGATAATTTCGTTAATAAAGATTATCGTTTCTATTGCAAGGAAAAACAGCGGAATTTTCCACGCCTGCTTATAGTCTAGTTTAATTACGCCCAAAACCGCGGCAAGCACGGGCACGGCAATCAGCGTCCAATGGCAAGCATAAAAGCGCAGGGTGTCGAAGGCGAAAACGGGTTTATCGATAGCCTCCGTGGGGTAAAGGTGTGCGGCAAGTCCGCCGATGATGCCGATAAAAAACAAATAGCAGTTTAGACTTTTGCTTTTGCGATAAAGAAAAATCCACGGAAAAATTAGCGTAGAAACGGCACAAATGTTTTCAAAAGTAATTTTTCGGAAGGTTTTCGGCAACTGCGAAAAATACGGTTCAAACAAAAGCTTGGCAAAATGCAGCCCTAAATTACAAAACAAAATGATGAGCAGCACGCGGTATTTGGTTTCTTGCGAGCGGTTTTTCAACGCAAAATAAACGGCAAGCCCTAAAAGGATACCCGTCAACAAAAAGATATAATACCAAGAATTGCCCACTTTTACGATAGGGGTTAGTAAATTTGCGTTCATAAAGACCTCTTTCTTTCTATAAAGGGAATTATACCATAACGCCCTTGGAAATGCAAGAATTCCACCCCTATTTGCATCAAAAAGCAACAAAAACGGGCAACCTTGTTGCCCGCATCGCTGCTAAGAACCTCTTTAATGGTGATGATGGTGGCAATGTGCGGGGCAAGGCTCCTGCGGCTCTATTACGCAGGTTTTTTCCAAGCAAGGCTCGCCTTCTTGTTCCATTTCTACCGTAACGTGGCTAACGCCGTGAGATGATAGCTCCTCTTTTACGGCGTTTTTTATTTTCGCCTCGTAAGCGGTGGCGGCAACGTGCAAGGTTGCGTAAGTCCGTTCGCCGTCTAAGCTCCAAACGTGTAAATGGTGTACGTCCGTAACGCCTTCTATTTCCAGCAAGTGGGTTTTCAGCTCGGCTACGTCGATGTTTTTTGGCGTTTTTAGTAAGAATACGTTTAAAATTTGCTTGCCGTTGTGCACTGCGCCAATCAAAATAACGGCGGCGGAGATAATGGAGAGAATGGCATCTAACGCGTTAAAATGCGTAAACCGCATCACGATAGCCCCAACGAGAACGATTAGCCAGCCGAGCGCATCCTCCAGCATATGCAAATTAACCGCCCTTTGATTAAGCGAATGTCCACCGTGCGTAAAAGCGCCGGCAATTAAATTTACGGTTAGCCCAACGGCGGCAAGCAGTAGCATGCCGTCGTAATGGAGGGGAGTAGGGAAAAACAGGCGGTAAACGGCGTTATAAATTACGGCGAGCGAGCCGATAAAAAGGATGCCCGTGGTAATTGCACCGCCCAAAAGGGAATAGCGCGCATAGCCGTAGGTGTGGGTGTCGTTGGGCTGCTTACTGCTCTTTTTTTCCAGAAAAAAGGAAAGCCCTATGCTGGCGGCATCGCCAAAATCGTGCACGGCGTCGGATAAAATAGCAACGCTGCCCGAAAGCACGCCGCCCACGACCTCCATTAGGGAAAACACCAAATTTAAAAGAAAGGCAATTAAAATTTTTTTCTTGGTTTTCATTTTACTCCTTTGACAAGCCCGTTTTTTTTATTGTATAATCAGTTTGTTACCGAACGGGTTGTTCCACAACTATCATACCACGATTTTCGCAAAAGAGAGCGGTACAATCGCGTGCGAACATTCCGTACGGAACAAATTTCTTAAAAAGTATGGGAATTATGGATAGAAGACAAAGAAAAACGAGAGACGCCATTTTTAAAGCGTTTATTCAGCTGTTATCGCAAAAAAACTGCAACGATATTACGGTGGGGGAAATTATTGACCTTGCCGACGTTGGCAGGGCAACCTTTTATGCTCATTTTGAAACGAAGGATTTTTTATTAAAGGATTTGTGCGCTGAGCTCTTTGGCCACCTTTTTTGCGAGGAGGGGGAAAGCGGCTACTTTTGCGGCGTGCATTGCGAGGGGTGCAATTCGGTGTTTTTACACCTGTTTAAGCATATCAAGGAAAACGATAACAACTTGGCAAGGCTTTTGTCCAGCAAAAACAACGATTTATTTTTAGAATACTTTAAAAGCGGCGTAAAGCGTTTGGTAATAAAGAGCGTTTCCGATTTTGCCGCCCGCAAGCCCGCTATCCTGCCCGAGGATTTTTGGGTGAACCACGTTACCGCCACCTTTATCGAAACGCTCAGGTGGTGGCTGGAACAAAAAATGAAGCAGTCCCCCGAGCTCATTACCGAGTATTTTTTACAATCGGTTTAACACCGTTTGCCCCAAAGCAGAAAAAAGCCGTTAAAAAGGCAGACTCTAAGGAGTCTGCCTTTGCGTTTTTTATGGTTTTGTAACAATAAGGGCTTTTCTTATTTTTCGGGTTGGAATAAGGGAGTGGAAAGATACTTTTCGCCCGAATCCGGCAATAAAACGACGATGGTTTTTCCTTCGTTTTCTTTCTTTTTTGCCTCTAAAACGGCTACCGCGAGGGCCGCGCCCCCCGAAATGCCGCATAACACGCCCTCGGTTTTGCCAAGGAGGCGAGCGTAGGCAAAGGCGTCCCGCTCGGTGGCGGTTTCTACCTTATCCACGGCGGCGGCATCGTAAAGGGTGGGGATAAAGCCCGCGCCGATGCCCTGCAAACCGTGTGCGCCTGCTTTCCCTTTCGTAATTACGGGGGAGCTTTCAGGCTCTACGCCGACAATTTTCACCGCAGGGATGGCTTTTTTCAACGCGCGCCCTACGCCGCTAATCGTACCGCCCGTTCCAATACCTGCAACAAAAACGTCAACAGCTCCGTCGGTGTCGGATACAATTTCTTGCGCGGTGGTTTCTTCGTGCGCTAAGGCGTTGGCGGGGTTTTCAAATTGCGAGGGGATAAAAGCGTTGGGCGAATCCTTTGCCAGCTTTTGCGCTGCGATAATTGCGCCCTGCATCCCTTCCTTGCCCGGGGTTAAAATAACCTCCGCACCGTAGCCGCGCATAAGAGCAATGCGTTCGGGCGACATCGTATCGGGCATCACGATTACCGCACGGTATCCGCGTACGGCGCAAATTGCCGCAAGGCCAATGCCCGTATTGCCCGAGGTCGGTTCTATAATCACCGCACCGGGGGTAAGCTTTCCCTCCCGCTCGGCGGCGTTAATCATATAAAGGGCGGCGCGGTCCTTTACCGAGCCTGCAGGGTTAAATCCTTCTATTTTAGCAAGTAAAACGGCGTTTAATTTGCACGCCTTTTCCAAGCGGTTTAAGCGCAGAAGAGGGGTTTTGCCAATGAGTTCTTCTACGGACTGATAAATTTTCATAATGCGCTCCGCGTGCCGTTCGGCAAAAGGTTTTGGGCGAAAGGGTTGGTGTAGATAGGGGTGCGGTTATCACCCGTTCGTCCATTTTTATTATACGCCGCAAAAGCGGCAATGTCAACCGTTTCAAAAAAAAGACGGGGCTTTATTAAAGCTTTCTCCAAAACGGCGCAGGCGCAAGCAAAAATTTTGTCTGAAAGCATCCGTTAAACCGAATATATTTATAGAAAAAGAAATAAAACGGACGGCAGAAAATGCCGTCCGTTTTGCTTGACAATAATAAAAAAAATTTGTTATGATGGTAATGATGAACGCAAAATTTTTTGCGCGAACTCTTGCAAAAGAATAAGGAGAAAAATGGAATGCTAACCAGTATTTTAATTTTACTTGCGGGCAGCGGCGTGTTTATTGCGGGCATGAATATGCTCAGCGACGGATTGCAACGCTCCACCGGTGCGGAAATGAAACGCCTTCTCGGCAAAATCAGCAACAACCGCTTGGCGGGCGTTGGCGTTGGTGCGGCGGTAACGGGGCTTATTCAAAGCTCGGCAGCTACCACGGTCATGGTCATCGGTTTTGTAAACGCCGGCGCAATGACGCTATTGCAGGCAGCCCCCATCATTATGGGCGCAAACATCGGTACAACCGTAACGGGCTTACTCGTTTCCCTGCAATCGCTTAATATTTCCGATTACATGGCAACGCTTGCCTTTATCGGCGTTATGATGACCTTCTTTAAAAAGGACGTTATCAAGAAAATCGGCGCAATCATCTGCGGCCTCGGCCTTATTTTCGTTGGCTTAGATTGCATGAGCGGCGCGCTTTCCAACCCCAAAATTAACGATTTCTTCCAAGAAATGTTCACCACAATCGAATTCCCCTTGCTGCTTATCATCTTTGGTGCGCTGTTTACCGCGCTTATCCAAAGCTCGTCTGCCGCAACGGGTATGATTATTATGATGGTAGGCACGGGCGCAATCGAAGTATCCAGCGCGCTGTTTATCGTGCTCGGCTCTAACATCGGTACGTGCGTAACGGCAATGATCGCCTCCATCGGCACGCAGGTCAATGCAAGAAGAACGGCAGTTTTGCACCTTTTGTTCAACCTAATCGGTACGGTAGTGTTTACCACCTTTATTTGGATTTGCAAAGATTACGTTGGCGGATGGCTGCAAAAAATCCCTGCAAATCAAGCTATGCAAATTGCTTGGTTCCACTTAATTTTCAACGTAACCACCACGTTAGTGCTCCTTCCCTTTGCGAAACAGCTGGTTAAAGCAACCGAGCTTATCGTAAAAGATAAGCCCGCGCAAGGCGAAGAAGAGCGCAAACTGCATTTCGTAGACGATCACTTGTTAAAAACGCCTGCCGTTGCTATTATGCAGGTTAAAAAGGAAGTGGAATATATGGCTACCCTTGCTAAAATGAACCTTGGCAAAGCGGTGCGCTCTATGTTCAACGAAAAGGAAGCTACGCAGGAAGAAATTTACGAAACGGAAGCCGTTATCGACTTTACCAATAAAGAGCTTACCAAATATTTAATTCGTTTAACGCCGCTCGTTAGCAATGCAGACGAAAACTCCATCGGTACGTATTTCCACGTATTAAACGACGTAGAGCGTATCGGCGACCACGCGGAAAACTTCTACGAAATCGGCGAACAAATGAGGAAGGACGGTCTTGCTTTTTCTGCCGATGCAAAAGACGACATTATGCAAATGTACGAAAAGGTTTCGCTTATGTTCGATATTGCAGTAAACGCCTTCGACTTTATCGATCAAACCCACCTTGGCGACCTAACCGCAAAGGAAAACGAAGTAGACGCTATGAAGAAAAAGCTTACCCGTGCGCACGTAGATCGCCTTTCTTCGGGCAACTGCTCCACGGCACTTAGCCCCTTCTTCTTCTCTACCGTATCCGGCCTCGAGCGTGTGGCAGACCATTTAGTCAACGTCGGTTACAGTATTATGAACCCGACCGGTTCTCAAAAGGGTTAAACTTAAATAACAAGTGCGCGCACATATGCGTCGCGCACAAAAAACAATAGAGCCGACTCCTGCGAGTCGGCTCTATCTTTTATGAATATTTTATTTTTCGGTATCTCTGAATCCCTTGCCCATAATCTCGCTGGTTTTGGTGATAATAAT
>JAFOHH010000139.1 GCA_017421905.1 Clostridia bacterium | reverse complement strand
TATCGGTAGCAAGCGTTTTGGTTGCGCTGCCGTTTGCATCCGTTGCGTTAGGGAGAAAGGGATAGCAGTTGGTATCGTTGCAGGCTTGTACCATAACGCCCACAGCGGGAGTGCCGTCGGGATATAAAACGATAATGGTATACGTCGTTTCCGCAGGGGTTTCGCTAGGAGCAGCCGAAGGAACGGCAGAAGGCGCAACCGACTGCTCTACGCTGGGCGTAACCGAAGGCGCAGGGTTTTTTCCTCCGCACGCGGTAAGAGAATAGCATAAGCAAACCGCGCAGGTAAGGACAAGCAGAGTTAAACAAAACTTTTTCATAATAAACTCCTTTATAAAAATACGGAGGGGCAACGAAAACCCCTCCTAAAAGAAATAGCGTTATTCAGCGGCGGGCGTAGGTCCGTAATACTGGTAATAGCAGCAGAGCTTCGCCCAAGAATTTTCTACGCCGGGGAAGGTGTATTTGCTGGTGAGCTGATACAAGATGTTTGCAAGCGTTTCGTCTACCAAAACGCAACCTACCACCTCGTCGCCTGCAATTCTGCCGTCGGGCAGGGTGTCGCCCTTTTTAATTTGGTTCAGCATAGCATACGCGCGGAACGCCGCCGTTTTATCGTCTTCAATCGGGTTGCCGTGTTCGTCTAAAACGGGGTTATTTTCTTCGTCCAAGCCAAAGTTAAAGGCGTTGGTGGTTGCAAGATAAATTAAAGAATAATCAAAAATGCTCGTGGGGTTGGTTACGTCGGCGTATAAATAAGAGCCAAGCGTGCCGTCCGCTTTCTTTTCACGGTAGTAGCCGTCTTCGTCCAGCGCAAGGTCGATGCCGCCCGAAAGAATGGTCATATCGGGGTCGTTTTCGTCGTAGGTGAAGTAGCCCGGGGAGGCAAAGCGGAACACCTCGTATTCTTCGCCAACGTATTCTACGTAGAAGGGTAAATCGCCCATTTGGTAAATGTCGTAAAAGCCTACGGCAAGGTAATACGTTTCGCCCGCTTCGAGATACATAACGAGGGAGAAGTTCTTTCTTTCTCCGTTATCGTAGGGGAGGCGTTCGGTAAAATCGCTTTCGGCAGGCATCGTGCCGTCGGGCAGGAACAGCCAGCAAAGCGTTTCGTATTCGGAAAGCCCCGTTGCGCGATATACGCCCGATACCTCGGGTACGAACTTAAAGCGTTTGCCGCGGGGGATTAAAATAGAATCGAACGTAGCAACGTTGGTTTCTTTTATTTCCGTTTCGGGATTGTCCAGCTTTAAGGTGTAGGCGTTTTCGTTATCCAAGCCAATGGTGGGGTTGGGCATTTCTACGGTGTTGTATGCGTCGAAATAGTAGCAAAGCTCTAGCCATTCGTTAGAGGTTTCGTCGTATTCGTCCACCACGACGAACGAGCCGCTTAAATCCATGCGCACGATGTGATGCAGCAGGGTATATAGCTCTTCGTTTACGGGGACTAACGAAAACGGCGTGTTGTTGCACAGCTGCGAATAATGCTCGATGCGCGGATTCATATCCATGCCGCCGTAATAGTCGGGAGCAAAGGCGTTAAAGTAGTAGGAGTAGTAGAATACGGAAATCTCGCTCCAATTCGTACCTTGCATAAAGTCCGCCATAAGGAGAGGGCCAAAGGAGCCGTCCTCTCTTACCACGTGGTAAAAGCCCGTTTCGGGGTTTAACGCCACTTGCGCGTTGCCCGTGTACTTGCCTTCGTCGGCGTTAAAGTTCCAAACAGCGGCACGTTTTACGTAGAAAGGCTCTTCGATATCGGTAACGTTTTCCAAACGGATATTGCGCAGCTTTACGGTATCCTCGCCAAGGTCGGTCGATTCGTCCTTCATATAAACGAAAACGAATTCGTAAGTGCCTGCTTCAAGCGCGGTATACAGGTACATGGTTTGCCAGCCGTTAAACGTACCAGAAATTTCCTGAATAATTTGACGATCGGCAAGCAGGAATAAAATATCGGCATCGTGCTCGCTTTCGCAGTAATAATCAAAGGTGAAAATTTGGTCCTTTTGCATTTCCGCCGTAACGTACATAATGGCGTAGGAGCCCGTAACGTAGCTGTTAGAAGCGTAAGCGTATTTGCTGCCGTTTTCTTCTTTGAGTAAGAAGGGCCAAGAGAAGGCATCGCCTGCTTCTGCCGCGTAGGTAAAGTTGTAGGTGGGGGAAAGAGCGGCGTTCATGTCGCCGGAAGAAGGCATTTCTTCTTCGGGATAAACGGGGCCTTGATCTTCCTCCTCTTCGTCTTCAGAGGGAGTATAATCGTCGCCGATATAGCGGTCTAATAGGTTCGTAAAGTCTTTTACGGAAAGGAGCGCAGACTCTTCTTTTTTCACGATAACGCCGTAACGGTCTATGATAATAGAGGTGGGGAACGCGTTGATACCAAACTGCGAAATCAGCGTTAAATCTTTCGCCATATCAAAGGAGGTTAAGTCAAACTCCTGCAGATATTTTTGCTTGAACGCGCTAATGGTTGCGTTGTCTTCGTAAGTAACGCAAATTAAGGAAACGCGGTCGCTGTACAGTTCTTCCGTGCCTTCGATGGTCGAATTAAACGCTTGCACCATAAAGGGGAATTCTTCCAAACACCAGTAGCAGGTGGTGTACCAAAAGTTAATCATAACCGCGTCGTGCGTTTTTAACTCTTCGGAAAGGGTGTAGGAAAGCTTGTCGGACGTGGTTACGGTAAAATCGTACATAACGTCGCCCACTTCGTAAGAAAGGTCGGAGGGAGCAGAACCCGAAATAACCGCAGAGGAAAGGCGGCAAATCAGTTCTTCGCTATCTAGGGGATAGGTTTGCGTCGTATCGTAGCCGGCAGGCGCACCCGAAAGAATTACCGTATATTCGTCGTAATACAGGCTAAAGGTTGCCAAGCCTTCGTCGTCGGTGTTTTCTAAAGCGACGGTGTTATCGCCACGGCGCACTTCTACCCCAACGCCTGCAAGGGGCGCACCGCCCTGCGTATAAACGTATACGCGGTAGGTCATTTTGGTCGTATCTATCGTCGGCTTTGCAGTCGGCTTTACCGTGGGCGTGGTAGAAACGGAAACCGAAGGCGCTACCGACGGTGTTTGGGAGGGCGTGGGTTTTTTGCCGCCGCTGCAAGCAACGGCAACGCTTGCCGAAAGACAAGTACAAATAACCAGTAGCCATAACGTAATTTTTCGTGCCATAATCGTACCTCTATTGTGTTTTTTCCGCATAGCGGAAGACGGATGTTTATAGTAGAATAATACAGTTCCTTTAATTATACCTTAAAAACGCAGAAAAAGCAAACGTTTCATATAAGTATTTATCGTCGCGCGTGCAAAGATAGTTTGAGATAAAACGATAAAAATAATCCATTAAAAGAAAAAGCGCCCGACGGATAAGCACGTCGGGCGGCGGAATTTTCGTTTTATGCTACGTCGGGCATTGCGGTAGGGGATGCGCTCGGCACGGTAGTAGGTTCTACGGTGGGCTCGGTGGTGGGCACGGTAGTAGGTTCTACGGTGGGCTCTACGCTCGGCTCGGTGGTGGGCTCTACGCTCGGCTCTACCGTAACGTCGGGCAGGGTTATTTCGGGCGTTTGGCAACTAAAATGCATGGAAAGGAGCACCGTTTTGCGGAATTCTGTTTGCTCGCTTTCTTCCGCTTTTTGCACGCCCGCAGCTCCTACGGAAAATAAACCGTAGCTGGGCGTTCCGTCTGCATTGCAGCCAATTTGCGCCGCAAGTCCTGCAAAGGTAAACGCCGTTTTATTGAGGAGCAGGTCTACGTAAGGCTCGTAATCGGGGGATACGGTAGCCACTAAATCCTCTAACGACTGTTGCACGGGCATATCCCAAAGGTTTTGGAGCAGGGTGTTAAGGGTTATTTTTAACAGCACGGGCATGGTAAGTGCGGGCGGTGCGTTTTCCACCTTTTTCATAAGCGCGGCAAGCACCTCGGGTAACGATTTCTCGCCGTACTGCGTAAGGAAATCGACGTAGGAAAGATCGAATAGCTCCAGCGTTAAATGGGAGGCAATTTGCGTATAAGAGGGGTTTTCGTTTACAAAAGAAAGCAGTTCGCTCACGGGGCTTTCCAAAAGCCAGGTTTTTTTAGCGGCAAACCACTCGTCGGCATCGCCTTCAATCAGGCTGGGAAAGAGCGTGCGTACAAGCTCCTTTCCCGTAAGGGAAAACAGGGGGCGGAATTGCGTTAAGTAGGCGTTTACCTTTTGCGAAAAGTCGTTTTTCGCCGAAAGCATATAGCCCTCGCCGTCCGTTTTTCCCAGCACGACGTCGCCAAAGTTGTCGTCCCAAATTTTGGTAATATCCGAAAGATTGCCGTTTGCAAACCCCTTTAAATAGGGAGCTAAAACGCCCAAGCCGTATTCGTTTAGCAGCGTTTCCAGAGGCATAACCTCTTCGCCTCGCTGCGCCAAAAAACCGCTTTCGTTTCCGTAGGCAATTAGCAAAACCTGCTCGTTTTGCAGTAAGGTAAAGCGCGCGGTGTTTTCGGCAAAGTTTAAAGCAAGCTCGTAATCGTACGAGGGAGAATCTTCGGTAAAGGTGCTTTCCATTTTGCCCGTTATTACCGCACCCGTTTTGTGCGAAAGGGCTTCTTGTCCCATTTCCAAAATCAGTTCGGCATTTTGCGCGGAATACACGCCGTTAATGCCCGTGGCGGGGGAAGGCGTTACCGAAGGCTCTACGGAAGGCGTAGGCTTTTTTCCTCCGCAGGCAAAAAGCGTTGCCGCAGAAAGGAGAAGGGTAACGATAGAACAAATACAAAGCAAACGTTTTTTCATAAAAACCTCGCGTTAAGGATTGCGAACGTATCGCAAAAGATGGGTTACGATTAGTATTTCCTTGCAAAAGGGGATTATACCCCCAAACGATGGAAAGGGCTCGATAAACTGCGCCTTATCGCAACAAATTATTTATGCTTTTTCAGAGGCTCGTCTTCTCTTCTTTCAATAAAGTGTTGCTGCTCTATGCCGTAAAGGTAGGTGCGGCAACCCTCGCAAAACTTGATAAGCCCGCTTAAAATGGGGAAGTCGATCATAACGAGGGTGGAAAGGAGCAACAGGTTGGTCCAGTTGTCCGCATACACCATATCGGAAATTCTTCCCAGCTCTAAAATGGTGCGGATAATGGGCACGTTTGCAAAGAGGAGGAAGGAAATAAGGAAGGTCGTTCCGCCAAAAACAATGGCGCGGAAGGTGTTAAAGGGTCGGCAAATTTGACAAAGCACAACCCAACCTGCAAGGGCAAGGGAAACGGCGCTTAGCGTTTCGTACTGCGCCTGCGTCATGGCAATTCCCGAAATGTGGTGTACGAGATAGAACACCATTACGTTAAAGAACATAATGAGCGCGCCGGGGATGGAACGTGCCATAACGTAGCCGATAAATCTGCCCTGTACGCGGTTGCTGTTTGCCTGCAATGCAAGGCAGGTGGAAGGAATACCGATGATAAACGACTCTAAAAGCAGCATTTGCGAGGTGGTAAAGGGGTATTCCTTATGCGCGATAATCATAAAGATGGAGAACAGTAAAGTAAATACCGTTTTCATCAAAAATAGAGAGGCCGAGCGTTGAATATTGTTAATAACCCGTCTGCCCTCGTAAACGATTTTGGGCATAGAGGAGAAGTTGTTGTCGAGAAGGAGCAGGTGCGCAACGTTTCTTGCGGCGTCGCTTCCGGAGGCAACCGAAATAGAGCAATCGGCTTCCTTCATCGCTAAAATATCGTTTACGCCGTCGCCCGTCATGGCAACCGTTTTGCCTGCGTGCTTTAACGCCTTTACAAGCACGGCCTTTTGTTCGGGAGAAACGCGCCCAAATACGGTGTAGTTTAAAGCAACCGCCTCTACCTCGCGGTCGGTTAGGTTTTCCAGCGAAATATAGCGGTCTGCGCCGGGAATGCCAACTCTTCTCGCTACTTCGGAAACGGTTACGGGGTTATCACCCGAAATAACCTTTACCGCAACGTCGTTTTCTTTAAACCAACGCACGGTGGTAATGGCGTCGTCGCGGATGTTATCGGTTAGGGAAATAAGCGCAACGGGGCGTACGCTTCCGGGCAGCTTATCGCCCGTAATTTGCCCGGGGGAATGTGCCAAAACGAAAACGCGCATACCGCGAGAGGCGGAAGAGTTAATCAGCTTGGAAAGCTTATCGGAGGTCTGCGCCAAAACGAATTCGGGTGCGCCCATAATAAACGTTCCTTGCCCTTGGAAGGTAACGGCAGAAAGCTTGCGCTTGGAGGAGAAGGGCATAATTGCCGTAGCTTTTAAGGTGTTATTGTGCCCGAAATGGTTGTATAGGGCGTGCGCCGTTTGGTTGTTGTCGTTGGTAGCGGCAAGCATACTGCCCACCACTTCGCTAAGCGTAAATTCGCTTTTTTGCGAAAGCATTACGCAGTCGGCAACCTTCATTCTACCGTCGGTAATCGTACCCGTTTTATCTAAACAAAGCACGTCTACGCGCGCCAGCATTTCAAGCGAGTACATATCCTTTACCGAGGTTTGGTGCTTGGCAAGACGCCATACGCCCAGCCCGAGCGCGGTAGAAGTAAGCAAAAACATGCCCGCAGGGATCATGCCGATAATAACCGTTGCCGTTTTGGGTACTACGGCGCAGTATAGCTCGTAGCCGGACATTAAGGGGTTTTCCGCACGGATAACCGAAATGTTCGTCATGGCAATCGCAAAGGCGATGGGCACGATCGCAATGCCGATTACCGTGGTAATGAGCTTGATAGAGCCGAGCAGCTCGGACTTGGGCTTTTGATATTTTTTCGCTTTTGCGGTAAGCGTTTCTACGTAGTTGTCTTTTCCCACGTGCTCTGCGCGCGCACGGCAAGAGCCGCTGGAAACGAAGGAGCCTGCGTAAAGCAAATCGCCAACGTTCTTTTTAACGGGCACCGATTCACCCGTTAAAAGCGATTCGTTTACCTCAATGCTACCGTCTATCACCACGCTGTCGGTGGGGATTTGCTTGCCGATGGAAAGGGCGATTACGTCGTCTAACACGATGTCGCCAAGGGGAATTTCCAAGAGGATTCCGTCGCGCACTACCGTTGCCGTGGGGGAGGAGATAAGGGAAAGCTTATCTACCGTTTTTTTGGCAAGAATTTCCTGCACGACGGCAATGGTAATATTAATTAAGATGATGGCGATAAAAAGGAGGTTGTTCCAGCATTCCGCAAGCGCGAGGGCGGCGGCTACTAAAAAGCACAGGCAGTTAAAAAAGGAAAAAACGTTGCCGAAAATGATATTTGCGTAAGATTTGGTATATTTTACGTTGGTAACGTTAATAAGCCCTTGCTTTTTGCGCGTTTCCACCTGCTCTGCGGCAAGACCTTGCGTAGAGGTAGGGGTAAAGCGTTCTATTTTAGATAGCGCCAGGGGGATGCCCTTTTCCTCCTTTTTAGAGGGCTTTTGGGGCGGCTCTTCCAAAATGGGAGGAACGGTGGTTTCTATATCGTCGGTCAGTACCGTTTCGCTTATCTTGTCTTCGGCTTGGTCTTTTTTGCGAAACAGGCTAAAAATCTTTTTTTGTTCGTCGCTCATAGGAGGATCTCCTTATATATCGTGCGCTTTACGGTGCGCAAAAGGCCGCACGGAATTCCGCGCGGCCGGTAATTAGCTTTCGGGCGCGGCCCGATACGGGGGAAAATTCTTTCCCGATGCGGGAAAAGCAAAACGCTCTCCCAAAGGGGTATAAACGGAGCAAGGGCAAGCGGCTTACAGAATAATGTTAACCAGTCTGCCTTTTACTACGATTACTTTCTTAGGTTCTTTACCTTCGGTCAGCTCTTGCACTTGTGCGTCGGCAAGCACGGTTTCGCGGATGCCTGCTTCGTCTAAGCTGCTGGAAACGGTTATTTTTGCACGAACCTTACTGTTAATTTGAACGGCGTATTCCACTTCGTCGAGAACGAGTGCCGCTTCGTTGCAAACGGGGTAGGGGAAGGTGAAAATCGATTTGCGGTTATCTGCTTTTTCCCAAAGCTCTTCGGTAAAGTGGGGTGCGCAGGGCGCAAGTAATAAAAGGAGGTCGTTCATACAGCTCTTCATAAATTCATCGTTCTTTTCCGTAACGGTATCGTATTTATAAAGGGCGTTAACGTATTCCATTAAGCGCGCAATGGCGGTGTTAAAGGAAAAATCGTTCATATCGCGGTCTACGCATTTAATTGCATAGTTTCTCGCATAATCAAGTGCTTTTTCATCTGCCGTCATTTTACCGCGGTTGGACTTGGGCATTGCGTAAACCTTTTCTGCAAGGCGTTCGATACGGTCTAAGAAACGGGAAATGGAAAGAATCCCTTGGTCGTTCCACGGGCCGCCCTCGCGGTAAGCAAAGCCAAACATTAAGTACAGGCGGAAGATATCCGAGCCGTATTGATTTACGTATACGTCGGGCGAAACGACGTTCCCGCGCGATTTACTCATACGGTTGCCGTCCGGTCCTAAAATTACGCCTTGGTGCACGAGGGAAAGGAAGGGCTCGTCAAAGTTGAGGTAGCCCATATCGCGCAGAGCCTTGGTAAAGAAACGCGCGTAAAGGAGGTGCATACAAGCGTGTTCTGCGCCGCCAACGTATTTATCTACGGGCAGAATTTCGTTAATAATGTCGCTATCAAAGGGTTCTTTTGCGTTGTGCGCGTCGGCATAGCGCAGGAAGTACCAAGAAGAGCATACGAAGGTGTCCAACGTGTCGGGATCGCGACGCGCGTCTGCACCGCACTTGGGACACTTGCAGTTCATAAATTCTACCGATTTTGCTAAGGGCGATTTACCGTCGGGCTTAAATTCTACGTCGTAGGGCAACTTAACGGGCAAATCCTTTGCGGGAACGGCAACTTCGCCGCAATGGGGGCAGTATACTACGGGAATGGGTGCGCCCCAATATCTTTGACGGGAAACAAGCCAGTCGCGCAGGCGGTAGTTAATTTTGTATTCGCCTTTTCCCATTTTGGTAAGGTGATTTAAAATAGCTTTGCGCGCTTCGTCGCCGATAAGGCCGTCGAAATCGTTGCTGGCAACCAAAGAACCGTCCGAAGTAAAGGGCAGCTCGTCGTTTTCGCCCGCTTTTCCTTTAATAACGCGGGTTACGGGGAGGTTATATTTTGCAGCGAAGGCAAAGTCGCGGTCGTCGTGAGCGGGTACGCCCATAACTGCGCCCGTTCCGTAGGAATATAAAACGTAGTCTGCAATATAAACGGGTACTTTTTTGCCGTTGATGGGGTTAATGGCGTATGCGCCGGTAAATGCGCCCGTCTTTTCGCGCGTGGAGGAAAGGCGGTCGATTTCGTTGGTTTTAGCGGTAGCCGCGCGGTAAGCGTCAACGGCTTCTTTTTGCTCCTCGGTGGTAATTTTTTCTACCAGAGGATGCTCGGGGGCAAGCACGACGTACGATACGCCGAACAAGGTGTCGGCACGGGTGGTAAATACGCGGAATTTATCGCCCGTTTCCAGCTCGAATTCCACTTCTCCGCCCACCGATTTACCAATCCAGTTGCGTTGCATTGCCTTGGTTTTTTCCGGCCAGTCAAGCTTGTCAAGGTCGGTTAAAAGCTCTTCTGCATACTTGGTGATGCGGAAGAACCATTGCGTTAAGTTTTTGCGCACGACTTCGGTATCGCAGCGTTCGCACTTGCCGTCGATAACCTGTTCGTTTGCAAGAACGGTATTACAGGTGGGACACCAGTTTACGGGTGCTTCCTTGCGGTATGCAAGGCCGTTTTCGTACAGCTTTAAAAACATCCATTGCGTCCATTTATAGTAGTCTTCTTCGCAGGTTTTAATTTCCGCGCTCCAATCGAACATACCGCCCATGGCCTTTAATTGCTGTTCCATGGTTTCGATGTTTTGAACGGTGCTATCCTTGGGGTGTACGCCCGTTTTAATTGCGTAGTTTTCTGCAGGAAGACCAAAGGAGTCGAATCCCATAGGCTGGAATACGTTATATCCCTTCATTTTCTTATAGCGCGCAAACGAGTCGGTAGGGCCGTAGTTATACCAGTGGCCTACGTGCAGCTTTGCACCGGAAGGATAGGAAAACATTTCGAGCACGTAATATTTTTTGCCCGAATTTTTACGGTTAAATACCGCAAGTTTATCCTTTTCCCATTTTGCTTGCCATTTGGCTTCGATTTTCTTCATATCCATAGCGGAAAATACCTCCAAAGCGGTTACCGCGTAAAAACGCGGCACGTTTTCTTCTTAAAAGCGTTATACGCCGTTATTATACCCCTTTTCCCCTTCCGTAGTCAAGCATTTCCATAGGAAAAATAAGCGAAATATGCGCGCGCGACCCGTTTGCGCATTATGCGTAGGGCACGTGCGTGCATAGCGTACCTGATAAGAGGGCGCGAAAACGTTTCGTAAAAAAACTTGCCGCAAGGGGAAAAGAAGTGCGGATCCGCCTTAAACACGCATAAAAAACGCGAAAGGAAAAAACTTCCTTTCGCGTGAAAAATTGCAAAAAACGATGATACGGTAGTGCAAAAACGTTACGTTTTTATAAGCCGCGTTTTTCCTTGTACTGTTGCAAAGCCTTTGCAAACTGGTCGGGGCAGGACGTGCCGCCGCGGCATTGTACGCCCGAAAGCAGGTCGATAACCTCGTCGATATTTCTGCCCTCTGCAAGGCGTGCAACGCCCTGCGTGTTTCCGGCGCAACCGCCGATAAATTTTACTTCGGTAATCATACCGTCGTCGTTTACTTCAAATTGAATGGCGCGTGCGCAAGTGCCGCGCGTTTGAAAGGTTTCCATATTCTACTCCTAATCAACCAGCATTTCGTAAATGTTGGCGTATACGTCTGCCGATTTGTCCTCCCACTTTTTGTAAATTGCCTTTGCCGTTTGACGGTTGGGCACTACGAATTTTAATTCCAAAACGGGCTGAGCGGGCTCGATAATTTTCAAAACGACGGTATACGTGCCGTCCTTATTCATAAAATAATCGGCAGGGCATTCTTGCTTTTTGCGATATTTCAATCGGTTGTTTTTTACGAATTGCGAAATGCTTTCGCGCATGCTGGTGGGGATTCGGCTAAAAAACCGAGCCAGGCACGTGCGCCCCTCCGGCGTGATGGTATAAAGGGGCTTGCCACTCACGGGGATTTCGTATAAAAACCCTGCGTCGATTAGTTGTCCGATTAGCGGCTTGCACTCCATATAGTTAATCCAGTCGTTAGAAGAGCAGCAGATATCGAGAACGATGCCTTCTGCAAGCGGTGCTTCCATTTTATCGAACACGAAAAGAAGTATTAACTTGTTTACCGTGCTGTCGCCTTGCAGCTGTTGCATGTCGTCCTCCGTAAAAAGTGTTTTTTGCAGGCGGTAATTGCGCCGCAAAAGGGAAAAACAGAGCGAAAACACAAGCCCCGTGCGGGAAATGTTTTCGCCCTTGCTGTTTTAGTCGTCTGGTTGCAAAAAAAATTAGTTCATAAAGGGTGCGAGATCGGCAATTAAATCGTCTGCGTTATCGTTGTAAATTTCAACGGTAATCGGTTGAGATAAATCGAGAGAGAAAATGCCGAGAATAGACTTTGCGTCTACTATGTAGCGTCCGTTTCTGAGGTCGATTTCGTAAGGATATTTGCTTACAACGTTAACGAAATCTTTTACGCTAGATGCCATTTTTAAGGAAATTTGTACTGATTTCATATTCTAAAAACCTCCGTTTTTTATACTATGACCATATTATACAAGAAAAGAATTTTTTTTGCAAGAGTTTTTTCCGCAATTTTGTATATTTCCTTGTAAAAGGAAAAATTTTTGTGTATAATAAGAGTGGAAAATTTCGTTAAACCACGCCGCGCCGCCTTAGTTGCACCGCAGCAATGCGTAAAACGGGGCTTGCGCCGCAATAAAGGGAGAATTTCTATGCAAGACAACGTAGAAAGAGAACTGAATTTATTTATCGAACGGGCAGAAGATTTGGAAAAGAGCAGCTTTTTACTGGCAGGCCCTAAAATTACCGCCCTTTTACAGGCCATTGCAAGCAGCCCTGCGCTTTGCAAGCTAATCGGCAACTGTACGGCAAATTTTTCTTATGCGGAAGAATTAAACCGCGCCTTTTCCGAGTTGCAGGAAGGGCAGGTGTACTCCTCCTTTTTGCGCTTGCCGGAGGACCCCGCCCGCCGCGTTTCGCTGGTGTTTTGTATTTTGATGGATATCGATTCGCAAAAAATTGATTTCTATCAGTTTTTATCCTCTTGCTTTCCCGGCGACGGCAGCTATTACGAAAGCTTTAACGCCTTTGCAAGAGAGCTAATTGCTCCCTTCCGCTTAACCCTCGTTGCCCTTCACGAGGCCGTGCAAGCCGGAAAGGAAGAAATTGCAGAGCCCGTTCCGCGCTTTGCGGCAAGCAAATCAACGGAAAAGGTGCTTGCACTCTTAAAGCAGGATAAAGATTTAATTGCCACCGCTAAAACGGCAGGCAAAATAGACGAAAAAACGGCGTCGGAAATTGCAGAGCTTGCCGATGGCTTTACCGCCGCTTTAAAAACGGGAGAAAAGGAGTTTATCCGCTTAATGTATCTCGGCTACCGCTACGCCTTAAAAGCGGTTAAAAGAGAGTTTAATATCGGCAAAATGGAACGCCTCCTTTTAGACGGCGGCTTGATTTAAACGCTTTACTTTATGGTCGTTTCACATAAAATTATTTAGAGTATCACCCCATAATTTGATATTTACTGCATTTTATTTTTAGGAGAAAATTTATGAAGAAGATACTTGCCGTTTTATTTTGCCTTTCTTTAACCGTGCTGGCAGGCAGTCTTACCGCTTGCCAACAGCACGAGCATTCTTTTGCCGAAACCCTTTCGTATAACGAAACGGAACATTGGTTTGCCGCTACTTGCGAGCATACGGAGGAAAAGTCGTGCCTCTCTTTTCACACTTTTGGTGAATGGCAAACGGTAATCGAGCCAACCTACGAGGCTAAGGGAGAAGAAAAACGCAGTTGCGTTTGTGGCTACTACCAAACGAGAGAAATGGATTCTATTCCCGGGTCGGTAGGCTTGCAATATGTAGAAACTGCCGACGGTACTTATGTTGTTAGTGGTATTGGCACTTGCACAGATACGGATGTTATTATTCCCAAAACCCATAACGACAAAGCGGTTACAGGGATTGAGCCTGATGTGTTCTGGAAGCGCGGCAGCCTGAGGAGCGTTGTTATCCCCGGCGGCGTTACTTCTATCGGTGAGTGGGCGTTCCATGATTGCACCAGCCTAACGAGCGTTGTT
>JAFOHH010000138.1 GCA_017421905.1 Clostridia bacterium | reverse complement strand
TGGAGCAACGCGAAAAATTTGCAAAACTTATGGAGCAACGCGGAAAACTGCAAAAATTGTGGAGCAATTCGGAAAATTTACAAAACTTGTGGGGCGACGCGGAAAATTTACAAAAATGGTTGACAAGCCGCCTCAAAAAGAATAAAATAACATTACAACATAAGGGAGTAGTCGGCGGAGCTTTCCGCTTGCATTGCCGTCAGTACGATTGCTAAAAGCAATCCGGTTTTGTGAACAATCGACGAGACTTATCTACGTGCAAACTGTTTTGCGTAGAAGGTCTCGTTTTTTTATTGTCCAAAACAGCCTTTTACGCCAAACGCCTTTCCTGCAAAACGAATAATTTAAAGGAGAAAAACGATGGATTTGTTTTGGAACGTAACGGTAAACCTACTTCTGCTTGCGGCAGGCTTTATTTTGCTTGCAAAGGGCTCGGATTTTTTTGTGGAGGGCGCATCGAGCATCGCCACCCGCTTTAAAATTCCCCAGCTCGTTATCGGCTTAACCATCGTGGCAATGGGTACGTCCTTGCCGGAGGCCTCCGTTTCCATCAGCGCGGCGTTAAAGGGCTCGGCAGATATGGCGGTTGGTAACGTCGTGGGCAGTAATATTCTCAACATATTAATTATTTTAGGAATTTCCTCGCTAATAACGCCCCTTGTCGTCGCTCCCTCTACCATTAAAATGGAAATCCCCATCATGCTCGGCGCAACCGCGCTTTTGTTTGCCTTGGGTTATGGTGGAACGGTATCCTTTTGGGGAGGCGCAGTAATGCTTGCCTGCTTTGGTGCTTTTCTCGCCCTGCAAATTTATATGGCGCGCCGCGGAATGGCGCAGGAATCGAAAAAGGATGAGCTTTTAGAAAAGAGCGGCGCGCACGCCCCCAAACAAGCCGCAAAACAACCCCGTTTGTGGATTTCCATCCTCTTTACGGTAATCGGCTGCGGCGCAATTATTCTTGGCAGCGAATGCGCGGTAAACGGTGCAACGGCAATTGCGAAAGTCGTCGGCATTTCCGACCACTTTATCGGCCTTACCGTGGTGGCGCTTGGCACGTCCCTGCCCGAGCTATTTACCTCGGTAACGGCGGCGCTTAAGAAAAACGCAGATATTGCCATCGGCAACATTGTGGGCAGTAATATTTTTAATATTTTATTTATTCTCGGTGCGGCGGCAGTTATCGTGCCCGTACCCTTCCAGCCCTTATTCCGCGTGGATACCGTCGTGGCCTTTGTTGCAGGAATCGTGCTCCTTGCCTTTTCTCTCGGCAAAAAGCGGCAGCTCGGCAGGGTGGGCGGCGCAGTAATGCTACTTTCCTACGCGGCGTATTTTGCATACCTCGTAACGCTGTAAGCGGCACGTTTCTTCGCATGCTTCTTACCCCAAAGCCGTCGTTATCCCTTTGGGAGAACGCGAAACGCGGCAAGCAATATAAAAAGCGGCAAAAAGCCTCTTTCAGCTCAAACGCAAAAGCGGCAAGGTGGGCTTGAAAAAACGAAAACCGCAACCAAAACGGTTGACAAAACCTTATATTTTTTATATTATTTTTAGGTACGAAAAGGCGTGGCGCTGCCAAAAACGCGCGGAAACGGGCAAACGCCCGCATAAAAGGAGAAAACCATATGAATTTTTGGGATATCGCCCTCAACCTGCTCCTCCTTGTGTTAGGATTCGTTTTACTTTCCAAAGGATCGGACTTTTTCGTAGACGGTGCGGCAAGCATTGCTACGCGTTTCAAAATTCCCCAGCTCGTTATCGGCTTAACCGTCGTGGCTATGGGTACTTCCTTGCCGGAGGCCGCCGTTTCCGTAAGCGCGGCATTAAAGGGCACGGCAGATATTACCGTGGGTAACGTGGTTGGCAGTAATATTCTAAACGTTCTCATTATTTTGGGCATTTCGGCAGTTATTACGCCGCTTGCCGTTGCCCCTTCTACCTTAAAAATGGAAATTCCCATTATGCTCGGCGCAACCGCCCTCTTTTTCGGGCTTGGCTATTCGGGAACGATAGAACGCTGGGGCGGAATTATCCTCCTCGTTTGCTTTATCGCCTTTCTCGCCCTGCAAATTTATATGGCGCGCCGCGGAATGGCGCAGGAATCGAAAAAGGATGAGCTTTTAGAAAAGAGCGGCGAGCACGCCCCCGAGCAAAGCGAAAAACAGCCCCGTTTGTGGATTTCCATTCTCTTTACGGTAATCGGCTGCGGCGCAATTATTCTCGGTAGCGAATGCGCGGTAGACGGCGCAACGGCCATCGCCAAAATTATCGGCATTTCCGACCACTTTATCGGCCTTACCGTGGTAGCTCTTGGCACGTCCCTGCCCGAACTGTTTACCTCCGTAACCGCCGCAATGAAGAAAAACGCCGATATCGCCATCGGTAACATCGTTGGCAGCTGCATTTTTAACATCTTGTTTATCGCAGGCGCGGCGGCAACCATAATCCCCGTACCCTTCCAGTCCTTATTCCGCATCGATACCATCGTAGCCTTTGTATCCGGCGCAATGCTCCTTGCCTTTTCGCTCGGTAAAAAGCGTCAGCTCGGCAGGGTTGGCGGCGCGGTAATGCTGGCTTCCTACGCGGCGTACTTTGCATACCTCGTAACCCTGTAAGCACGGTTTGCGAGCCTTGCATTTAAAAGGTTCACGTGCAGTTAAATATTCGCAAAAGAAAACGCTCCCGTTTGGGCTTCTTTTCATAAGGATGTTTGCAAAATTGTAGGGACCGGAGTCCTCGACGGTCCGCTACACATAATTATCGGCAGAGAACTTGTTTTCTCTGCCGAGTTGTGTTATAATGGTATGGGTGATGAAAATGGATAACGATAAGGATTTGCCGAAAAGAAAGTCAACAAGACTAAAAAACTTTGATTACAGCTCCGCAGGTGCATACTTTGTTACGATATGCGTACGTGACAGAATGCAAATTTTATCCGAAATAGTCAGAACTGACCTCACGTCTGCCAATAAAACCATCGGAATAGCGGTAGGGGAGGGGCTTGCTCCTCCCGAAATTACGGTAAAATTAAAGCCTTGCGGCGAGATCGTAAAAGAACAATTGCAGTTGATTGAAACCCGTTTTCCAAGTGTAACGGTTGAAGACTATGTCATTATGCCCGACCATATCCATGCAGTTATCTTTCT
>JAFOHH010000137.1 GCA_017421905.1 Clostridia bacterium | reverse complement strand
TCAATAGGGTTTAGGAATTTATTATAAAAGAAAATCCCGATGGTTTTCCATCGGGATTGCGTGTTTTATTGTGCCTTTTTGCGCTGTTTTTCTTTTAGCGAAGGGGGCGGAAATTAATCGAGCTCGGCAAGGGCTACTTGCATTTTTTGGAGAAGATCGGTATACTTTTCGATTTTTTCCTTTTCGGCATCGATTAACGCTTTGGGGGCTTTTGCTACAAAGCCTGCGTTGCCAAGTTTTGCGTTGGCGCGGGCAATTTCGCTTTGCACGCGTTCGATTTCCCCCGTTAAACGGGCTTTTTCCTTATCGCTATCGACAAGGCTGCCAAGGGGGATATAAACTTCGGCAAGGGGGGTTACCAAGGATACCGTTTTGCCTTGAATTTCCTCTTTTGCGGAAACGTAGGAAATTTCCCCTACGTTGGCAAGCTTTACGAGGTAATTTTTAGCGTTTTCTAAGGACTTTTTCTTAGCGGTAACGATATACAGGTCTAACTTTTTAGAGGGAGCGGCGTTGTATTTTGCACGCAAATCGCGGATGCCGCGGATGAGGTCCATTACGCTTTCCATCGTTGCCGAATCCTTTTTGAGCGAAGGCTTTGACATATATTTGGGATATGCAGCCGTCATAATCGTGCCGCTTGTGGTGGGCAGCGCTTGATAAATTTCTTCGGTTACAAAGGGGATAAAGGGATGGAGGAGCTTGAGCGTTTCGCCAAGGACGTGTACGAGAACGGCGCAGGTTGCAGCGCGCTTATTTTCGTCATCGCCGTATAAAGCGGGCTTGGTGAGTTCGATATACCAGTCGCAGAAATCGCTCCACATAAAATCGTAAAGCTTTGCGCAGGCGTTACCGAGCTCGTACTTATTAATATTTAAAATAACCGTTTTAGCCGTTTCGTTTAAGCGGGATAAAATCCACTTATCTGCCATGGTGAGCTTTACGTCTTCGATGTTAGGCAGCGTTTTGCCCTCTGCATTCATAAGCACGAAGCGGGAAGCGTTCCAAATTTTGTTCATAAAGTTGCGGCAGCCTTCCAGCTTCTTTTCCGAAACACGGGTATCGCCACCGGCGGCAATGCCGTTAAGAAGAGAGAAACGGAGGGTATCTGCGCCGTAACGCTCGATAATTTCGATGGGGTCGATACCGTTGCCGAGCGATTTGCTCATTTTTCTTCCCTGTTCGTCGCGGACGATACCGTGGATTAATACGTCCTTAAAGGGAATTTGCCCCATATGTTCGATGCCGCTGAAAATCATGCGGGCAACCCAGAAGAAGATGATGTCGTAAGCGGTTACGAGCACTTCCGTAGGATAGAAGTAGTTAAGGTCGGCAGTTTTTTCGGGATAGCCGAGCGTGGAGAAGGGCCAAAGGGCGGAAGAGAACCAAGTATCGAGCACGTCTTCGTCCTGACGGATATGCGTGCCGCCGCACTTGGGACATACCGTTACGTCCTGTTTGGAAACGGTCATTTCGCCGCAATCGTCGCAGTAATATGCGGGGATGCGGTGTCCCCACCAAAGCTGGCGAGAAATACACCAGTCTTTGATATTCTCAAGCCAGTTGCGGTAGGTGTTTTTGTATTTCGTTGGATAGAAGACGATATCGTCGTTCATTACTGGTGGCAACGCAATG
>JAFOHH010000013.1 GCA_017421905.1 Clostridia bacterium | reverse complement strand
GTTTAACTGAAAATAGACATAATTCGCCTTTTTCAGTTATAGTGAGTATAACATATCTTGAAATTGTTGTCAATAATGTTTTAGAAAAATTTTTGCAATTTTTGAAAATTTTTTATGTTTTTTGATGTAGATTTTTAATTGATTGATAATATGCGGCAATTTTTAAATTTTTTGAAATTTGGGCTTATTTTTGTTTATGGTTGTCCTACTACTTTATAATATTGTTTTCTATTTTAAAAAAGTACAAAATAAGATATGAAAAAGCCGCCCTACTAGCAGGGCGGCTTATATAAGTTATGATGTTTATGCAATTAGTCGCGGCTTTCCCCTTTTAAAATATAAGGGAGGGAGTCCATTAAATCGGTAGCACGGGAAGAACAAAGCGGAGCAACGCCACTTTGATCGATATTGCCCGTGGTTAAGCCGATTACGTTATAGCCTGCAAGTTTTAAGGAAAGAACGCCGGCAGAGGAATCTTCAATACCCACAACCTTTTCCGGGCGCGATGCGCCTAAGCCGATTTTGGCAAGTTCGAAATAAAGCCAAGGATGGGGCTTTGCACAAACCTCGCCCAAAGTACCAACCCTACCAGCCTTTTGATAGCCTGCGTTGATAATTCCGTCGTAGAATTTGGCAGGATCGCCCATATCTAGCTTGCGGAATGCCGAAACATTTTCCGGCATGGCTTTATAATCTAAGCCGCTGGTAACAAGTCCGATTTTAATGCCGTTTCTTTTTACTTCGGTTAAGAATTCTTTTAAGTGAGGAGCGGGCGTAAACGCATCTACGTTTCCCCTGCCCTCCATAATTTCGTTCATTTCAAACTTGGTAATGCGGTGATAGATTTCCATCGCCTCGTTTAAATCCTTTCCTTGCGCATATTTATTGATGCAATACATCAAGTGATCTGCCGTGGAATGGCCGCTTACGAAGGGAATATCTGCATTTTCTAAAGTGAATTTGCTATCCCCCAACAAATTTACAACCGTTTGTTGGATGATATAAATCCAAAACTCTTCGCTGGTTACCGTAGTTCCGTCGAGGTCCATTAAAAGAACCTCTGCCTTGGGCTCGAATTGCGTTTCCTCATAAGGATAAATAGCAGGAAGACCAAGCTCGCTTTTTACATAGCAAAAGCTACGATCGCCACAATCGATAAATTCCGTTTTTTTATCCTTAGGAACGTAAATTCCTTTAACTCCGTTTTCCCCCGTGTGGAAAAATCCGTCGCCACCCGTAGAAACTTCGATTAGCTTTCTGAAATCGCTTTTCATAAATACCTCTAGTTATTAAAGTGTAATATTAAAGGAATCGAGGGGGTAAGCTTGCGCACCTTTTGCGGTATTGTACACGCAAACGCATTTACCGAAATCGTCAAGATCGCCAACGATATAGGGGCTAGTATTTACCCAACCGTAACGAACGGCAGTAGGAGTACCCCAGCTTGCGGGGTTTTCGCACACTTCGCCACGTAAAACGATATATTTGCCGCCAACAATTTCGGGCTTTACGTTAATCCATTGTCCTTTGCTAAGAACTTGGAAACCTGCTGCACCCTTTAAGATTAAGCCGGAGCCAACGTTATCACATTCGATAATTACGTTACCATTTTGTACGGTAATTTCTTTTACCGTGGGAGAAGTAAGTGTTCCTTTCGCTGCGAAGAAAGCTTTTGCAAAAGCATCTGCCGAGCGTTTACCAACGGGCTCTTTTTGATAGGGGTGAATACCATCGGAGTTTAAGTTATCTCCGGGGAATTTTTCGCTAAGCGGAAGACCGGTATCTACGCTGGAGCTGTAGGTAAGACCATCGATCATCGTGCAAGCGCGCTTATGCTCATCGCGGCACTTTGCGTATTGTTCTGCGCCGGAAGTCATACGAGGCATACCGATGGTAACGAACTTCATTTCGGAGTTGTCGAAATCCTTTCTCCAACCGGTAATCATTGCGCAAAAACGTTCTGCATAGTTAACGTGGTCGCCTTCCCCTTGATACCATAAAACGCCGCGAACGGTCATTCTGTGAAGAGGATATACGGTACCGTTATAGTAAGCGGAATGCTTTTTAGTAGGATCGGTAATGCTCGCATCAGACGTCATATAGCCGGCTTTAATCATTTCTTGTACTTGTTCTTCGGGCATCCATTGGTTCATACCAATACCACCCATGCAAGCGGTAATAATGCCTACGGGAACTTGATATAAATCGTACATTTCACGAACGAAGAAATATGCAGCAGCACTCATGCTTGTTACACTACCAGGAGTTGCAGTGGTCCATTCTCCGCCGATAGCATCGTCTGCTTTATCGGAAGCATATGCGGGGTGTTTAAAAATATGAATATCATCGTTTTTGCTGGCGTTGATAATGTTTTGATAAAGTAGCGAACCGTCCTTATTAAAGCATTGGCTCATTTGCCAGCCCATGTTCGATTGACCGCCACCAAGGAACAATTCGCCAAAAGCAACGTTATTGTATTCGATATACTTTCCTTCTTGCGTAATAATACGGAGAGTGCAAGCTTTGGTGTATTCCTGTTGGCCGATATAGCCTTGGAAATAACCGTCCTTATCAACGGGGAGATACCATTGAGAAGAAAGCTCCGTTCCTTTATAAATTTGCACTGCTACCAAATTGGAATCGGTGGAAACCGAACCCCAAATTTGAACGGGCTTTTGCGCCTGTAAAAGCATGGAGTTTCCAAAAAGTCTGCTCATGGTGAAATCCATGGGGGTGTTGGAAAGAGCCGTAGGAATTTCAAAGCCTTCGCGAATGATTTGGTCTTCGTGCAAGGTGGAATATGCTTCGATAGGATTGGTTCTGCCCTCGCCTTCCCAAACCTCTTCGTTGATTTCGGGAGCAACGATGGAATATTTAACGAGAACGCTTGCACCGTTATAGTTGTCGGTTTTTTCTACGGTTAAATAAGTTTCATAGCTACCGGGGCGATATTGCGGAACGATAGTGTTAAATTCGGCCTCGTTGTGGTTGATGCTTGCAACAAGCGAGGGGCATGCACCGATGCAGGCGAGCTCCTGATTTTGTTCAACCGTAATAACCGTTTCTGCCTTTGCAATTTTTAAGAGCTCCGTTCCCTTATAATCGCGATAATAGGGAGCAGAAATAATAAAGCTAACACGATAGCTACCTGCATAAATGCAGTAAACCTTACCCGTTGCAGGATCGGAAACAATGTTATCTGCCACGTATTCGTATTGAATAGTAGCGTTTTCAGGAACGCCGCCAAACACGAGTTCGTGAGGCTCGCCGTCGTAAACGAAATCTTTTTGTTCGATGGTAACGACGTTTTTCAAAAGCCCTTCGCGAATTTTAAAGGTTGCGCTAACCGTGCAGGTTACGTAGCCTTCGCCGGAAACAACCGCCGTTACCGTGTAATCGCCGGGAACGATGGGCTCCACTTCTTCACCAGAAGCGTTGGTATAGGTATATTCTGCCGTAACGCCGTTGGGCATGCCGTTTACCGTTTGATATTTCGGCTCGCCGTTATAAGTGATGTTAGTAGCAGGAGTAATGGAAACAATCCCTTCTAACGATTGTAATTCCTGCGTGGGAGCAACGGTAGGCTCTACGGTTGCTTCTACGGTAGGAACAACGGAAGGCTCTTCGGAAGGAATAACGCTCTCTTCTACCGAAGGAATAACGCTTTCTTCTACCGAAGGAGCAATGCTTTCAGGCACGGAAGGTGCCACACTGGGTGTTACGGAAGGTTTAGTTCCTCCGC
>JAFOHH010000136.1 GCA_017421905.1 Clostridia bacterium | reverse complement strand
GTATAAATTTCCCTGCCCGTGGTTTCTTCTTCGGCGGCGGCATCTTCCTTCATACCAAAAAGAGCGGCTTTTTTTAGTTCGCCTTGCGCTTTTTGATAGGAAAGGAGAAGGGCTTGCAACGTTTCTACCGTTTTTACACCCACGGCGCGCACGGAAACGGGCAAGCGCGATTGCCATTTTTGCGACATATTTTTCCATTCCTTGCAAAAAAGCGGATTGTAACGCACCGTTTTGCCATCGATAAAGAGAAGTGGCAGGGTTGCCGAACGTTCCGTTTGCGCCTCCGGGAAATAGGAGGAGGTTAAAGCGGGATTTTCGGTATACACACGCACGCGTACGCCGCGGCGTTTTGCTCGCTGCAAGCTATTAGAAAGAGCGGCGGCACAATGCTCGGAAAAGGTGGCGTTTGGTAAAAACAAGTCTACGGTGGAGGTTGCATCGTCTACGTCGTCCGCAGCGGAAGTGCTTTCTTCCCCTTCTACCAAAAGCGAGGCGTCGGTAAGGGGGTTGTCCGCCAAGGGAAACGAGGTGCTTTCGGGCGAAGAAACGCGGTCTTTTTGCGCAAGGGTAGCAATTAAATTTTTTAAAGTGGAATTTTGGGGAAGTTTTCCGCCAAAATAACGCGCGTTTGTTACGAGCACGAATTTTCCGCGCGCACGCGTCATAGCAACGTTGATGAGGCGAAGGGCTACGTCGTCTTCTTCCGTTTCTTGGTAAAGGAGATAGCCCGGCTTGTTTTGACGGAGGAAATCGACGGTATCGAACACAACGACGTCCGTTTCGCTACCCTGAAATTGATGCACGGAGGAAACGGCAATTTCGCCAAGCAAGCCTAAATCGGTAAGGATTGCGCGGATAAGGCGCACCTGGGAAACGTAAGGCGTTACGACGGCGATTTTTGCCCCTTGCTTTGCTGCCTGCGCCGCCAAAGATGCGGTGAGCATTGCAGAAAGCACGTTAAAGCGAGATCCGTCTGCCGTTTTTACGCACACGTTGTAGGTATCGGTTAAATCGAGCATTCTCGTTGCTGCGGAGGGAAAGGGCGGAAGCAAGGAAAGCTCTTCCCTTTTATAAAGCACGCTTTCTTCCGTTTTTAACAAGCCGCCGTAAACCTCTTGCGATACGAAGGAGGCAATTTCGGGATGCATGCGGCGTTGGTTGTCCAACATGACGAGCCACGGGTGGAAATTGACTTCCTTTCCGCGCGGAATGCCGAGAAAATGGAATACGTCCTTTGTAAGAAGGGGCTTTGCCTCTAAAGAGGTTACGATGGGCGGCAGCTGGCGGAAGTCCCCTACTACGACGAAATGAGAAGTAGCAAGGCTTGCCGCATAAATGATTTGCGGAACGAAACACATACTTGCTTCGTCTACCAAAACCGCGCCGAATTTGCGGCGCGAAATTACCTCGGCAACAACTGCCTTGGAAAGGGTTGCGCCCACGATTTTCGCCTCGTAAACAAGGGCTTGCTCTTTTTCGTGAACGCCCTCTTTTAAGGCGGCAAGCTCTTGTTCGATTTGCGCGGCTTGCTCGAAGGTGGCTTGCGATTTGCGTAGGGTAAGCTGCTCCCTTTGTTTAACTAGCTCGGGGTTATGTTTTAAGGCAAGATCGTAAGAAGAAAGCACGATGGAGGCTTCGGCAATTTCTTTTTTGCGATAAGAGCCGTAGCGGAGGACCTTGCCTTCGTCTTCTCTTTTTAAGTATTTGGAAAGCTCTAAAAGGGCGCAATCGACCGCTACGTTACTTTGCGAAAGAATGAGCGTGGATACGCCTTTTTTATAAAACGCGTAGGCAATTTCGGCAAGCGTATACGTTTTACCCGTGCCGGGAGGACCCCATAAAAAGGTGATGGGACGGAGAGTTGCCGCTTGAAAGGCACGTTCTTGCCCCGTTTGCACGGGAGCGGAGGATAAGCCTACCTTTCTTTTTTCGATAAGGTCGGCGTACAGTTCGGTTTCGTAAGAGGATTTAATCAGCTTTTCGAGATGGGCGGAAAGATCTTCGAGCAAATACCAAGGAGAAGAGGACATTTCCACGCCAAGAGGAGAAACTTCAGTGGGCAAGATAAGTATGAGGTCGAAGCCCGAAGCGTCCATAACCGCGCCGAACACCGTTTTGCCTTCCGTGTACACGGAAACGGGCGTACCCTCGCAAAGAAACAGCTCGATTTCCGTTTCAAAGCGGTAAATATAGCCGTCGTCCCCTTTCCGTAGCAAAACGCCGTTATAAAGGGGCGTGCGCTTGGTATCTGCGCCCTTTAGCTCGGTTGCCTCTGCCTTTAAAGCGCCGATATATTGCCGTATGACTTTTTCTATTTCTGCGCTTTCTCTCATCGCCTTCTCCACCGATAAAAACCGTTTGCCGCAGCTAAAAAGCCGCGGCGCTAACGTTGCGTTGTTACTTTTGAGGTACGAGTCCTGCTTTTACAAGGTCCTCGTGTGCGGCTTTTGCCGCAAGTTTTCCTGCGCCCATGGCAAGAATAACGGTGGCTGCGCCCGTTACGGCGTCGCCGCCTGCGTATACGAAGGGAAGGGAGGTTCTCCCCTCTTCGTCTGCCGTGATGCCACCGAATTTTTCGGTAGCAAGACCGGGAGTCGTCTTTTTTAATAAGGGGTTGGGGGACGTGCCAACCGCAACGATAACGAGGTCGGCAGGAATATCGTATTCCGAACCCGGGATTACGACGGGTGCGCGTCTGCCCCGTTCGTCGGGCTCGCCAAGCTCCATTTTGATAAGGCGAACGCCCGTTACAAATTTGTTTTCGTTACCTAAAATTTCTACGGGGTTGCGGAGAAGGGCGAAGTTTACACCCTCTTCCTTGGCGTGCTCAACTTCTTCCTTTCGAGCGGGGAGCTCTTCCATAGAACGGCGATATACGATGGTTACGTCTGCGCCCAAACGCTTTGCCGAACGGGCGGCATCCATTGCAACGTTGCCGCCGCCGACGACGATAACGTTTTGCCCGCGCATAACGGGCGTGGCGGAGGTTTCTTCGTACGCCTTCATTAAATTGATGCGCGTTAAATATTCGTTAGCGGAAAATACGCCGCAAAGGTTTTCGCCCGGGATATTCATAAAGCGCGGTAGTCCTGCGCCCGAGCCAAGGAAAACGGCTTTATAGCCTTCTGCTTTTAAGTCTTCTACCGTAAACGTTCTGCCGATAACCACGTCGGTTACCACGGTTACGCCTAAGGCTTTTAAATTTTCTACTTCTTTTTCTACGATGGATTTGGGGAGGCGGAATTCGGGAATACCGTAAGAAAGCACGCCGCCCGCTTTATGTAACGCCTCGAACACCGTAACCTCGTAGCCCTTTTTTGCGAGATCTCCCGCAAAGGTAAGGCCTGCCGGACCCGAGCCGACAACCGCCACTTTTACGCCGTTGGAAAGGGGTTTTTTCGCCCCGCTTGCGGCGTTGGCGTTATGGTAATCAGCAACAAAGCGCTCTAAATTTCCGATGGCAACGGGGGCGGATTTTACGCCGCGCACACACTTGCCCTCGCATTGATTTTCCTGCGGGCAAACCCTGCCGCAAACGGCGGGGAGGGAGGAGGAATTTTGGATGATTTGATACGCGCCTTCGTAATCTTTTTGCGTGATTTTTTGGATAAAGGAAGGGATATCGATGCCAACGGGACAACCTGCAACGCAGGGTTTATGTTTGCACGAAAGGCAGCGAGAAGCCTCTAAAAGGGCCTCTTCTTCGGTATAGCCAAGCGCAACCTCTAAAAAGTTACCGCTGCGGACAGCAGGGTCTTGCGAGGGCATTTTTACACGATTTGCCGTGAGATTTGCCATACTTATTGTACCTCCTTATTTAGCAGGTTACAAGTTTCTTCTCTCTTTCTTTTTTCGTGCTCGGCATACACGCGGCTACGTGCAATCGCCTCGTCGAAATCGACTTCGTGTGCATTAAAATCGGGGCCGTCTACGCAGGCAAATTTGGTTTTGCCGCCTACGGTAAGGCGACAGCCGCCGCACATACCCGTTCCGTCTACCATAACGGGGTTCATACTGCAAACGGTGGGAACTCCGTATTTTTTTGTGAGCGCGGCTACGAATTTCATCATAACGAGCGGACCGATGGTGATAACCTCGTCGTAACTCTCGCCGCTTTGAATTAATTTTTCGAGCGCGGTTGTAACGAGCCCCTTTTCCCCTGCCGTGCCGTCGTCCGTCATTAAAACGTAACGGCTGGAAACAGAACGGAATTCTTTTTCTAAAATAACGAGATCCTTATTGCGGAAGCCAACGACGGAGTGCACCTCTGCCCCGGCAGCCTGCAAGGCCTTTGCTACGGGGTATGCGATGGCACAGCCTACGCCGCCGCCCACAACCGCCACTTTTTTAAAGCCGGTAACGTGGGTGGGCTCGCCAAGCGGGCCGACGAAATCGGGAAGGAAGTCGCCCTCGTTTAACGCGGCAAGGCGCATAGTGGTTGCACCGACGATTTGATAAATGACGGTAACCGTTCCTGCCGTAGGGTTGGTATCTGCAACGGTTAGGGGGATGCGCTCTCCGTTTTCTTCTGCACGGAGAATGATAAACTGCCCTGCAAGCGCCTTTTTGGCAACCGCAGGGGCAAGGACTTCTATTTTTTCAACCGTGGGATTGAGCTTTGTTTTGGTTACGATTTGAAACATATTCTCTCCATAGCCGAAGGTGAATTTTTAAGTTCGGCAAAAGATTATTTTTCTTCCTTTTTAGAAAGGTAAACGGATGCGTAAGGAACGCCAACAAAAGCCGCGCCGCCGATAACGTTGCCAAGCGTTACGGGAAGAAGGTTATTGATAAAATATGCGCCTACGGTAAGAGCCTCTGCCGTGATGCCGTATTTTTCCGCCGAAAGAAGGCCTGCGGGGATGTAATACATATTAGCAACGACGTGCTCAAACCCACAGCAAACGAAGAGGAAAATGGGGAAAAAGAGGGCGGCGATTTTACCGCTGACCGTTTCGGCAGAAAAACTCATCCAAACGGCGATGCAAACGAGGAAGTTACAAAGCACGCCGCGAACGAGCGCCTCTATAAAACTGAGCGAAACCTTTGCGCTTGCCGTAGATACGATTGCGCTTGCAAGCGTGCCTGAAAAAAGCGAGGGCGTACCGCCGAGAACGACGAGTGCTGCAACGAGCCCTGCGCCGATAAAGTTGCCGAGGTAAACCACGCCGAGGGCGGCGAGCGTTCTGCCCCATTTAACTTCCTTTTTCATAAGGGGCATAATGAGGAGGCAGTTGCCGGTAAAAAGTTCGCTGCCGGCAATAAGTACCATTGCAAGGCCTGCGGGGAATACCGCTGCGGCAAGGACTTTACCGATAGAGCCCGTTAAGGTTGCGGAGGCAACTTGAGAGCCGATACCAGCAAGCGCGATAAACGCGCCCGCTAAAATGCCGAGAATAAACGATTTATAAAGAGGGGCGGAAACCTTTGATCTGCCGATGGAAAGATATCCGCTTGCAACTTCTGCAGGTTTTTTCATAAGTGGTTCTCCTTTATTTTTTCTTTTGTGACAGGGGTTAAATTATTCCTCTTCCTCTTCGGCAACGGCGAGCGTTTGTACACCGTATTCTTGATAGCGGGAAAGGATTTCTTCGATGCGCTGCAATACGCCTTCTACGTTGGTGCGTTTTTCCGCAGAAATAGCAATGACGTTTGCCTGCGTTAAATAAAAGCTTTCGGCAATTTCCTTAGCGCGAGGTTTTACGCGCGTTTTGCCAAGCTTATCCGACTTATTACAAAGCACGGTAAAAGGGATGGCGTAATGATGCAAATAGCTTGCCATTTCGCGGTCTTCTGCCGTGGGGTCGTGGCGGATATCGGTGAGCAGTAATACGTGGGTTAGGTTTTGCTGGGTGGCAAAAAAGCTATCCATTACTCTGCCCCATTTTTCTTTTTCCACCTTGGAAACCTGCGCGAAGCCGTAGCCGGGGAGGTCTGCCAAAACAAAAGAGCCGAAATCGAAATAATTGACGAGGCGGGTGCGCCCCGGGGTGTTGGAGGTTTTGGCAAGCTTGTTTCTTGCGGCAAGCATATTAATAAAGGTGCTTTTACCGACGTTAGACTTACCTGCAACCGCAATAACGGGTCGGTCGGAGGGTAAAAAACCCTTTTGATCGGCCGCCGATTTAATAAATTCTGCTTTGGTGATTTTTAACATAGGTCGCCTCGCAAAAAGTTTTCGTAAAAATTATTCTTCGCTGCGGCAAGCGAGGGCAAACACCTCTTCCGCTTGCGTTACGAAGGCAAATTGTACGTCCTTTAAAAGATAAGAAGGAATATCCTCCAAATCCTTTTCGTTTTCTTTGGGAGCAATAACCGTGGTTACGCCGCGACGGATATTTCCTCCCAGAGGGGGGACAGAGGTCGGCTTCCCAGCCGCCCGGAGAGCAGAAAGGTGGTTTCCACACCCAGCGCCCCCACAACGCTCAGCAGAAAACGCAGGGTGGAGCCGCTTTCCCGGACATTCAGAATGGCGCTTTCCGGTACTTTGGCAATGGGTGTAACTTCATAGCCCCCTTCACAGGGCATAATGCT
>JAFOHH010000135.1 GCA_017421905.1 Clostridia bacterium | reverse complement strand
TAAACTACTTTTATGACTTTTTTTGCATTTTTTTTAGGAATTTTTTATTTTGCATCAAAAAAAGCGGCTTTTTCATCAAAAAACCGCTTTCTTCTCTCGACGTTTTTTATTTTAGAATGCGCTTTGGCGGAATTTTTGCTCCGCTTACGGCTTATCAATCATCATTTTATCGGCAACGAGGGCGATAAATTCGCCGTTGGTTGGCTTTTCGTTACCAACGTAGGCGCGCACGCCGAATAGCGTGTTTATCGTTTCAATTCTTCCCCTATTCCAAGCAACCTCTATGGCGTGGCGAATGGCGCGCTCTACCTTGCTGGCGGAGGTATCGTACTTTTTGCCGATTTGTGGATATAACTGCTTGGTAATGTTGTTGATAATGCTGGGGCGTTGCATTGTCATTTTTACCCCTTCGCGCAAATAATTGTAGCCCTTGATATGCGGCGGAATGCCGACCGTGATAAAAATATTACTGATGCGCTCGTCTATCTCTCGACTGTTTGGATAATTTTCCGCTATGCAAGAAGAAAAAGGCTTGGGTTCGCACAAATCTAAAAGCCGATCCTTTACCACCGTGCTTTCTACCGGCTTTACAAGAAAATATCCTGCGCCGTTGCGCTTGGCACTTTCGATAATACGCTCTGCGCTAAACGCACTAACCACTAATATTTTGGGGTGTAAGCCTTTTGCAAGAATGCTCTCCATTACGGAAATACCGTCCATGCCGGGGAGCACGATATCCAGAACAACGGCGTCGGGACAAGTCTTTTCAATTAATTCCAGCCCTTCAACGCCATCGCGCGCTTGCCCAACCACGCAAAACGCACCGCTGTTTGCAAGGCACTCGGCAAGGCAGGTGTTTTGCGCTTCGTTTGCTTCGATAATTACAACAGTTTTCATAATTGCTTCTCCTTTTCCTTGCCTATATTGTAACACGATAAAATACAAAACGCAAGGAAAACTCCTATATTTTTACAAATATATTTGTTTTATTTTGTAAATATTTGTAGAAGAAAAAATATTCCTGTCGAATTTGCATTTTTATCGCCGATAAAAAGAAGAAAAACCGCAATAAATTAAAGTGTTTTTTCTTTTTCACAAAAAGAAGGGAGGCAAAAACGCCTCCCGTAATGTATTTTGAATATATTTGTACAAAATTAAAGCGGGTATGCTTTCCAGTCGAGAAAGCCGCTATGCTTTTTCAATGCGAAAGCCGCCTATTTTGTTAGCGGCTGTGCTGACCGTAGGAATAGCCGTACTTTAAAAAGTCCTCGTCGTCCTCGCGCTTTCTGCCCGTGCCGCCTTCGTCCTCTTCCATATCTTCCAAATAGCCCATAT
Source organism: Clostridia bacterium (assembly GCA_017421905.1). Classification (GTDB taxonomy): domain Bacteria; phylum Bacillota; class Clostridia; order Christensenellales; family Borkfalkiaceae; genus SIG402. Next base: position 4,898 of record JAFOHH010000135.1, on the reverse strand, counting down.
CTACTTCCACCCGATCTAAAAGAGGCTCGTCGTCCTCCTCGTCGTCAAAATAACCGGAAACGGCTTTCTTTTTCGGCGCTTGCTCCTCTTGTTGTTTCTTTTGGCAATCGAAGCACGCCTCGCCTTCCGTAAGTACGGGGTTTTTTCCGCAACGCGGGCATAAAGGATGGTTTTCCCCCTTAGCAAAAACGGTTGCGTTATCCATAAAATGCACGTAGTTAATATATTGAAAGCCCGAAGAAAACCGAGCCTGCACGATTTGGCGATTATTATCGTCCTTATAAACGTTTAAAACCGTTCCGTATCCGTAAACTCTGTGATAGCAGGTATCCCCCGCGGCAACTGCGGGCTTAGAAGAAAAAATGTCCATAGTAAAGCCTCTAAATCCGCCGACGGGTTAAGGAAACGGTAACCTTTCCCCTGCCGAAAGCGGAATCTTCTTTCGTGATTGGTTTTTGTAGAAATATTATAGCATTGCGCCGCCTTGTTTGCAATAATTTTTTGAAAAAAACCGCAAAAAAAATTGCGGTTTTTCGCCGCAATTTTTCCGTTTATAAAATTTAATTACAAAATTTCCAAATTTTTGTGGAAGGCCTTTCTAAATTCTAATTCCGAAGTCATCGCGTCGTGAATTTCCAGCGTGGCATCTCCGGTAAGAGTGGTCTTCATAATAACCGAATCGCCCAAAACGTCGCAATCCAAACCGGTTACAAGGCCCTGTGCGCTGCGGTCTAAGCTTTCGGCAATCTTTAAAATAACGCCCAGCTTTTTAATTGCATCTACGTCCTCTTCGGAAACGAGAGCGCGGTAACGCAAAATGTCTGCAGGAGAAACTTCGCCATCCTTATGCGCGCCGATAACAAGCCCTGCCATAACCATTTCGCGATGGGTTACGCCGCAAAGGTTGGAATTGATGCAAACGTACATACCGTGGCGATGATGGTTGTAATATTTTACCTGCATGCCCGTATCGTGCAACGTTGCCGCAATTTTTAAAATTTTCAAATACTGGCGGGGGAATTTATGCAATACGCGCAGCTGCTTAAACAGCTGTACCGAAAGGTTTACTACCTGATCGACGTGCTTTGCATCCATACCGTATTGCGTAACGATGGTACGGAGGCTGTTGCCCATTACGTCGGAAATGGGCTTTTCGATGGTAATCGGCATCGTGTAATTGTACAAAATACCTTCTCTAAGGCCGTTGCCGGAAATAACGATTTCGTTAAAATTGGTAAATTTAAGGAAAGCCTTTACAATTGCCATTGCGGCGGGTAAAATATCCGCACGGGCGGAGGAAATACCCTTAATTTTCTTTTTCTTATCGAGATCCAAAACGCGAACCATGCCGTAAACGTTATCGAAATCCTCTACGGGCAAGCGGTAGTTGTGAATGGTATCCAAGGGGTATTTTTTAACCATTTTTGCAATGCGGCAAACGTTGCGGAAGGAGCCGCCCACGCCGATAAACTGCGTTTCGGGATCGAGCTCTTTGAGCCACTCGATTTTGCTTAACTGCTCGGTGAAAAATTCTTCTATTTTTTCTGCTTGCTCCTCGGGCTTTAAGCCTTCCTGCGCAAACAAATCGGTAAGGGTAACCGCACCAAAGGGTAAGGTTTCGCGCGCCAAAATGTTTCTTCTGTTATAATAAACCATTTTGGTGCTACCGCCGCCAATTTCCAAAATAAGCCCCTTGGGGATATCCATCGAGTTAATTACGCCTTGATAGATATAGGTCGATTCTTCTTCTGCAGAAAGAACTTTTAATTTAATACCGCAGGTTGCGGCAACCTCGTCTAAAAAGCTGCGTTGGTTTTTTGCACGGCGAACCGCTGCGGTTGCAAAGGCAATAATTTTTTCGATATGATAAGAATCGCAAAGCTTACGGAACATTTTAATCGTTTTAATCGTTTCCGCAATGCGTACGGGTTTTAAAAATCCGTCGCGCTCCATATCCTGCCCCAAACGGACGCTTTCTTTAATTTCGTCGATAATCACAAAGTGATTGTCTTCTAAAACTTCTACGATGACGAGGCGAGATGAATTTGATCCTAAGTCGATAATACCGATTCTTTCCACGAGTTACACTACCTTTTTTTAGTTTCGTTGATTAATTATACCACACAATTTTTGGTTTGTATAGATGTTTTTGAAAAATTTTTTGCTTTTTTTAGGTCTTTTTTTTACACGACCGCCGTTTTTTACAGTAAAATTTTAATTTTTGCCCTGCAAGAGGTCAAAAAAGAAAGTGCGTTTGTTAAAATTCCGCCCGTTGCTCGGCACGGGCACGGCGCGCCGTTACGCGGTCTACGTACTCGCGCGGGGTAAAGCCCGTTTCCTTTTTAAACACCTTGGAAAAATAAAGCGGATCGCCAAAGCCTACGAGGAAGGCGATATTTTTTACGCTGCTCAGCCCGCTTTCCATTAAAAAGCAAGCGCGCTCCACCCGAACGGAGGTAAGATATACCGAAAAATTTACCCCTTTTATTTCCTTAAACAGGCGGGAAAGATAGTTGGGATTGATGGAAAAATGCGACGCCACCCCTTCCAACGAAAGGGTCGTGCGGTTGTAATTTTCCTTAATATAATGAATAATAGCGGCGATGCGGTCCTTTTTCTCGCCGTGTTTAATAACCGTTTTGCGCTTTTCGGCATTTTCTCCAAAGATAACGAGAGCCTCCCAAAGGGCAGCCCTTGCCAAAAAGTCGACCACGTGCTCGCGATCTACCGCACGCTCTAAGCTTTGCTGCATTAAAATTTTAATTGCCGTTTGTTCGCCGCGGTAGGGATGCTCTGCAGAAACGTCTACGCGGGAAAGGATAGAATCTACCTCGTTTCCGGTAAAGGATAGGGCTACGAACCGAAAATCCTCCTTAGCCTTGCGGTAGGAATAGGGAACGTTGGGAAAGGTTACGAAGGTATCGCCTTCCTTAACCGCGTATTCTTTCTTGGGGGTTACGAAAACGCCCTCGCCAAAGGTTACGACGTATAACGTATAATAATCGGGGTCGGGAAGGAAATCCGTTCTATCAACGGGATTGGTTTCCTCCGTCATTTTAATGGGAAATAAATATGCCGTCTTTTCTTCTGAAAAAAGATATTTATTGGAATTGCAACGAGTGTCCATTACGTTAGTTCTCCTGAATGTGAAATGTGATACATATAAAGCGTGGTAGGATAACCTTCTTTTTTCCATCGCATATTTTACAACATTTTATTGCGTTTGTAAATAGGTAAACCGATTTTTCCTCACAAAAAAATTTTTTTGCTGAAATACAAGAAAATTTTTAACAAAATATCCTTGCCCTGCAGGAAAAGACCGCGCCCTTTTATTCTTTTTCCATAAAAAAAGCAACCGCACAAGGCAAAACTGTGCGATTGCTCCTTTCGTTCGTATGGAGTTAGGGCGCAAGAGGATACGCTTTTCCGCTATGGGAAAATAACTTTCCGCCTGCCGAGGAAAATCTCCCGCTTGCCGAGGAAAATCTTCCGCTTGCCGAGGGAAAAATAACTTTCCGCTTGCCGAGGGCGGGGCGAATGAAACCGCACGCAAAGCAATTTCGCCCGCCGCGTAAATCTTGCAAGGATCGTATCGCTAATCAACCGACCAAATTACCGAATCGAGATAAGCTACCGCCGCGGGAGAATAGGTAAAGTAAGAGGATATAAAGCCTTCGGGCGCAAGGAGGTCGGTATCGGAAAAGATTTGATCGGGGCGCACGTCGCCGTCCTTATAATTCGTATAGCTACAAGTAGGCGCATAATGAGTGCGCGTGGCTACCGTTTGGTATAAAATATTATCTACCGATACTTTAGAATCTCTATTACCCAGCGCGCCGCCTGCCGTACCAAAGGGCTCGGTTGCCGTAATGGAGCAGTTGGCGTAGCAATCGGCAACAAAGGCGACGCTTCTGCCCGCAATTCCGCCTGCCGACGAGAATTGATTCATGCCGTTTATTTCAATTGTTCCGCCAAAATAGCAAAAACGTGCGCTGCTTAAATAGTAAATGGTATTAAAGTGTTCGTAAACAAGCTCGCCACAAATGCCGCCTGCAACGGTTGCCACGTCGCCGTTTTTTAGGGCGCTTGTAGAAGCGCAGTAATAGAGCTTACTCATATTGCTCACACCGCAAATGCCACCGATAATACCGTTGCCGATTACTTCGCCTTTCGTTTTGCACAGGGAAACGTGCCCCGTGCTGGTATAAACAATGCCTGCCGCACCCTCTGCGCCCTGCACTAAGCCATTAAAGGAGCAACGGTAAATAACGCCGTAATAATTATCTATTGCAATAGCCGCCGCCCTTTTGGTGGCAACCACGCTGCCTTGCGCCTGCACGTTATAAACCCTGCCGCCGCGCGCAAGTCTTGGGAACATTGCCACCTTTTCGCCTTGCAAATCAAGAGTTACGGTGTGGGCGTTGCCATCTAGCGTTCCGGAAAAATCCTTTGCGTAGGGCTCTGTAAGGGTAATATCTGCGGTGAGAATATATTTGCCCTTAGGCTGCATTTCGGCAAATTCTTGCGCGGTAGCCACGGGCGTAAAGCTTTCGTCTGCCTGCCAAACGGCGTAAAGAACGGTGGTAACCGTTAAAGATTGCACCGTTACGGGCTCACCGTTTTCCCTTTCACTCCAAAATAAAAAGGTGTAGCCCTCTCTATTTGCCGGAGTGGGGAGCGTTTGCGCGGCAAGCGGAAGAGCAAGCGGCGCAATCGTTTCGTCTACCCAGTTGTCGTCTATTACTTGGTCACCCACCTCTTGCTCGTAAAAAGGCAAAACGGGGTCGAAAATAGCATACTGCTTATTTACGTCGAGCGAAGGACCTAAAGGCGGCTCTACCGTGGGAATTGTGGAAGGCTCTACCGTGGGGATAGTAGAAGGCTCTACCGTTGGGATC
>JAFOHH010000134.1 GCA_017421905.1 Clostridia bacterium | reverse complement strand
GTTCTCTTCATTTTAATACCTTTCCTCCTAAATTTTTGCCACGCAAGCGGCAGGATTCCGCCTGCTTTGTTCTTTCACGTTCTCATACGAAAAGTATCATTTTCAACCAGCGCACGGGGCGTTAGGCAATTAGCATTACGGCAAGGTAAAATAGCCCCTCCGTTACGATGGGAAGAATGCTAAACGCGATAAAAAAGGCTCTTGCGCCGCGCGGCACGCCGCGCTTTGCCGCAACGATGGCGGTAATAAGGGCACACAGCGTAGTAACCAAATAGCCGCTACCACCGATTATCAGCCAAAAAACGACGATCCAAACGGCAAGGCCAATTCCGCGCGAGGCGGTTTCGGGATCTGCTCCTGCCGAAATAGCCAACGTCACCGCCAAAAAAGCCGTAACGGCGCGGTACAAAAGCAGCGTTATCAATTTCATTACGGTATATTTTTTCATAATTTCACGTTCTCCTAAAAAGTCTTCCGCCTGCCGCAAAACGGCTTTACAATGAAAGGCGAATTAAAAAACGGATTTCATCCTTTTTATTATACGAAAAGATTGCCCTTCCGTCAACCCCTTTTCCCCTTTTTTGCGCGGGAATTTTTACCATTTTCCAAACCGCGTTTTGCCGATGCGCCGAGCCATCCGTCACACAAACGCACCATCCGCCACAGCCCGCCTAAACGCCTCCTCCCCTGCAATCGCCGCACGAACGTTTCCGCCGCCGTGCATTATTTCGTCGCCGTATTATCTCGCCGCCGCGCGTAAAACCTCTCTTTGCCACTCCCCATGCCGCCCCTTTGCTTTGCCGCGGTTTTTCGGGCGAAAGCTCTCCTTAACCCCCTTCTCGGTTGACTTTTTGCGCCGTTTGTTTTATAATAAGAAAAATTTATTTTCCCGCTTGAATTTCTAAAAGAAATTCCTTTTACGAAAGGAGAAGGTATGGCTACAAAAATCCGCACACCCGAAACGATAGAAGAAAAGGTCGCAAGAATGACGACCGCACCCGTAGAAAAGCTCATTTTAAAGCTTGCCGTTCCCACCATAATCAGTATGCTGGTAACCGCTTTTTATAACTTGGCGGACACCTTTTTCGTTAGGCAGCTGCAATCGGACAGCATGGTTGCGGCGGTAGGAATCGTCCTTCCCCTTATGGCAATTATACAGGCGTTTGGCTTTTTCTTTGGGCACGGCTCGGGCAACTATATTTCCCGCGCGCTTGGAAGAGGCGACCGCAATAAGGCGGAAACGATGGCCTCTGCCGGATTTTACTACGCAATAGGCGTGGGCGTTATCATCGGCGTGTTCGGCTTACTGTTCCAAAAACCCTTTGCAACCCTTCTCGGCGCAAAAACGGCGGCAACGAGCGAGGCAACCATCAGCTACATGCGCTACATTTTAATTGCCGCACCCGTTATGATGGGCGCAATCGTGCTCAACAACCAACTACGCATGCAGGGTAACGCCTTTTTTGCAATGATAGGTCTTACCACGGGCGCGGTGCTCAATATTATATTGGACCCCCTTTTCATTTATCAAAAGGGCGACGCGTTATTCGGCGGAGCAATCGTTGCTCCCTTTGGCGCAGGAATGGGCATCGGCGGGGCGGCGCTTGCCACCGCAATTTCGCAAGGGGTAAGCTTTCTTTTGCTCTTGATAGGTTTATATAAAAGCGACAACGCCAAAGTAAAACTGAAAAACTTTACCTTTGCCCCCGTATTTTTGGCGGGAATTATCCAAGGCGGACTCCCCTCCCTTGCGCGCCAAGGCTTAAACAGCGTTGCCACCACCTGCTTAAATCACGCCGTAGGCATCTATATTACGGGCGACGCGTTAATCGATGCAACCCAAGCCGCCCTTACCGCAACTTCTAAACTCATGATGTTCCTCGCCTCCGCCCTCATCGGCTTTGGGCAGGGATTTCAACCCGTTTGCGGCTTTAATTACGGCGCAGAGCGATACGACAGAGTGCGAAAGGCGTATTATTTTTGCATGAAGGTCGCCGTCGTCGCCCTCGTTATTATTTCCACCGTCGGCATTATTTTTGCCAAGCCCGTTTCCGCCGCCGTTGCAGGAAGTAGCAAGCAAGCAGCGGAAATTGCAGCGCGTGCCTTCCGTGCACAGCTAATCGTGTTCCCTGTAATGAGTTGGGTATTCCTTTGCAATATGATGCTGCAAACGATAGGTATGACCTTCCGCGCGACCATCGTTGCCATGGCGCGACAAGGCCTTGCGTTTATCCCCTGCGTATTGCTCCTCCCCCTCGTTATCCGCGCGCTGGGAGGAAACGCTTTAAACGGCCTTATTTGGGCGCAATCGGTTGCAGACCTCTTCGCCTTCGTCATTGCAATCCCCATCGGCATTATCGTCCTGCGCGAGCTGAAAACCAAGTGGGAGGAAAAACAAAAGGCGCTTGCGGAAAGTCCCCTTACCCTAATAGCAACTGAAAAACGCAACTAACCTTTTATAACCAAAAGCCGCTCGGCGCACGATGCGCCGAGCGGCTTTTTCATTTCCATTATTTATTTTGTAGGGGCTGGCTAGTCGTTTTGGGAAAGCGGTAGAGCGGCACTTTCAATTAGCAACAATTTTTGCGCACGGGAAAGCTGCTTTATTTGGTATTCCCGCTTTAAAGCGGCCGATTTATCCGCGCAAGCCTCCACGTAGCAAAGCATAACGGGCAAGCGGCTACGGGTATATTTTGCACCCTTTCCGCTTTGGTGCGCCAAAAGCCGTTTTTGTACGTCTTTCGCCATACCGCAGTAAAGCGAGCCGTCCGCACACGAAAGTAAATATACGCTATACGGTTTTTCTTGCATACGCCCCTCCTTATTATCTTCATTATACAATAAAAAAGAAAAATTTGCAAGCGGGGCGCGTTCATTTTCTTTTCCCAAATGCGTATACTGTTTGAGGAGGAATAAACTATGAAAATCGTACTGACCGGCGGAGGCACTGCCGGACATTGCTTGCCCAACCTTGCGCTTGTTGCGCGGCTTAACGCAACCTTTACACAAATTGATTACGTGGGCTCGAAAACGGGAATGGAGCGCGAGCTTGCCCTTGCGGCAGGGCTTTCTTATCACGGGGTGGAAACGTGCAAGCTGGTGCGCAGTCTAACGCCCAAAAATCTGCTCGTTCCCTTTCAGCTTCTCCGCGGCAGGGCGGAATGCATTCGCCTCCTGAAAAAGCTTGCGCCCGACGTGGTTTTTTCCAAGGGCGGGTACGTAGCTCTCCCCGTTGCGCTTGCTTGTAAGCGATTAAAAATTCCCCTTGTTTGCCACGAATCCGACCATAGCTTTGGACTTGCCAACCGCCTGTGTTTGCCCTTTGCCACCCGCGTTTTAACGGCCTTTCCGCAAACGGCAAACGGTGTAAAAACCGCTAAATTTATAGGCACGCCTTTGCGAGAAAATTTATTCCGCGCAAAAAGGAGCGAGGGGCTTTGCCGCTACGGGTTTGACGGGCAAAAACCCGTTCTGCTCGTTTTGGGCGGCTCGCTTGGGGCGGAAAGTCTAAACCGAGCCGTTTTGCAGCTGCTTGACGACCTTTTGAAAAAATTTGACGTTTTGCACCTCGTCGGTAAGAAGAATACCCTACCTTTGCCGCAAAAAAAGGGGTACGTATGGCGAAATTTCGAACCGGAAATGGAATTTGCCTACGCCGCGGCAAGCTTTGCGCTATCCCGTGCAG
>JAFOHH010000133.1 GCA_017421905.1 Clostridia bacterium | reverse complement strand
TTTTCGCTTGCCCCTTTTTTTCTTTCCCACTTTTTATTCTTTGCGCAAAAAAAGAAATGCGCCCCCTTTTTAAAGTGAAAATATTTATATTTTTTACTAAAAAACAACAAGAAATATCCCCAAAATAAGGATATAATACAATTATATCACGCAAGGAGAAGATTTATGCTGTATCAGGGAGAACAATTAAAGGAAATTCGCTTTCCGCTTGGCGGAATCGGTACGGGCTCGGTTTGCATTGCCGGCAACGGAAGACTTTGCGACTGGGAAATTATGAACCGCCCCAACAAAGGGAGAATGAACGGTCAATCGCACTTCGCCGTGGCGGCAACGGTAAACGGCAAGCGCTACGTACGCGTTTTAGAAGGGGACACCCTTGGCGAATTTACCGGCCCTTACCGCAAAAAAGCCTTTTCGGGCTACGGGTTTGGCGTAAACGAAACGCTTTCGGGCTTTCCGCACTTTAAGCACGTGGAGTTTAACGGCGAGTTTCCCGTGGCAACCCTTACCTTTTGGGACGAAAACTTCCCCGGCAAGGTACAGCTTACCGCCTTTAACCCCTTTATTCCCGGCAATGCCGACGACTCCTCCTTGCCTGCCGCTTTCTTTACCGTGCGCTTTATCAACGATACGGAGGAGAAAATCGACTACCAGGCGGCGTTTTCCGTTTGGTGCCCCTCTTCGACCCGTCCCACAACCAAAACGTGTCGCAGGGGGCGTATCACGCCGTTAAACTGTATAACCCTGCGGAAACGGACGAAAATGCCAAGCTTTACGGCGACCTTACCATTGCAACCGAAGGGGAAGGCGGCACGCAAACCTTTTGGTATCGGGGCGGCTGGATAGACGGCCTCGTTACCTACTGGAACGAATTTGAAACGGGCACTCTCAGCCCGCGCGAATACGAACCCCCCTCCCGCGGAGACGTAGCCACCGTTTGGCGTAACCTTTCCGCCGCGGCGGGAGAAAGTGCGGAGGCGCAGTTTACGCTAACGTGGAGCTTTGCCAACTGCTACAACTACTGGAACCCTTATAAGGACGAAAAGGGCGAGGACGTTATGTGGAAAAACTACTACGCCACTCGCTTTCATAGCTCGGTAGAAACGGCGAAATATTGCACGGAAAACTTTTCTCGCTTGCAAAAGCAAACGCTGGACTTTAAAAACGAGCTGTTTAACAGCACCCTTCATCCCACCTTTATCGACGCCCTTTCGGCAAACCTTTCTACCTTAAAAAGCCCCACCGTTTTGCGCCTTACGGACGGCTCTTTTTGGGCGTGGGAGGGCGTGCACGAGCTGGAAGGCTCTTGCGAGGGAACTTGCCAACACGTTTGGAACTACGCCTACGCCCTATGTTTTTTATTCCCCGAGCTGGAACGCTCCATTCGCAATATGGAGCTGAATAACACATACCAGGAAAGCGGCGCAACGGAGTTTCGAATTCCTTTGCCCCTTGGCAGAAAATATCCCCCCTTCCGCGCTTGCGTGGACGGGCAAATGGGTACGGTAATTAAAATTTACCGCGAATGGAAAATTTGCGGCGACGACGAGTGGCTGCGCTCCGTTTGGCACAAAGTGAAAAAGATGATTGCCTACGCGTGGAGCGAAGAAAACCCCGACGCGTGGGATAGAAATAAGGACGGCGTTTTAGAGGGCCGTCAGCACCACACCTTGGATATGGAGGCGTTCGGTCCCACCCCGTGGCTGCAAGGCTTTTACTTTGCCGCCCTTTCCGCAGGCGCGGAAATGGCTCGCTACCTTGGGGAAGAGGAAAGGGCAAAGGAATACGAAACGGTGCGGGCCTCGGGCTACAACTGGTGCAAGGAAAACCTGTTTAACGGGGAATATTTCGAGCAAAAGGTAGACCTTACCGATCGCGCCCTGCTCGAAAAATTCAACTGCGCGGATACCTATTGGAACGAAGAGGCGGGCGAAATAAAATACCAAATTTTAGGCGGTTGCTTTGCCGATCAGCTGTGCGGCGCATGGCACGCCAACGTTAACGGACTTCCGCCCGTGTTTGATAAGAAACAGCAAGCCGCAGCTCTTAACGCCATTGTAAAATACAACGTTAAAGACACCTTGCGCGACTTTTTCAACCCCTGGCGCATTTACGCCTTAAACGACGAAGGCGGCACGGTAAACTGCACCTACCCCGCCGGGGCGAAAAAACCCTATATTCCCATACCTTACTGTCAGGAAAC
>JAFOHH010000132.1 GCA_017421905.1 Clostridia bacterium | reverse complement strand
GCCTTGGTTTGGAAAGCTTGCACGTCCGTATGGAGCGTCATTGCCTAAACGCACAAAAGGTTGCGGAATTTTTACAAACCCATCCTGCCGTAACCTGGGTAACCTATCCCGGGCTTTCCACCGATAAATATTACGCATTAGCGCAAAAATACCTGCCCAAGGGCTCTTCGGGCGTGGTTAGCTTTGGCGTGAAGGGCGGAAGAGCCGCGGCAGAAGCGGTTATGAAAAAGCTGCGCCTTATCGCCATCGAAACCCACGTTGCCGACGCGCGCTCCTGCTGCTTGCACCCCGCAAGCGCAACCCACCGCCAAATGTCGGAAGAGGAGCTTATTGCAGCGGGCGTTCCGGGCGACCTCATTCGACTCTCTTGCGGTATCGAGCATTACGAGGATTTAATTGCAGACCTATCGCAAGCTTTGCAATCCGTTTAACCGGATCTGCGCGCGGCGTTCTGCCGCGCGCTATCCTATTACAAAAGTTTTACGCCCATAAGGAAGTACGCTTATGCCCATTAAAATCCCTAACGATTTCCCCGCAACCAAGGTTTTGGAAAGCGAAAATATTTTCGTAATGCCGCAATCTCGTGCGCTCGGTCAGGATATTCGCCCCCTGCAAATTCTCATTTTAAACCTAATGCCCAAAAAAATAGAAACGGAAACGCAGCTTTCTCGCCTCCTCGGCAACACGCCTTTGCAGGTAGAGCCGGAATGGATTTACACCTCCACGTACGAGTCTAAAAACGTTTCTAAAGAGCATCTTCTTTCCTTTTATCAAACCTTTAACGCCGTAAAACACCGCAATTTCGACGGGATGATCATCACGGGTGCGCCCGTAGAACACTTGCCCTTTGAAGAGGTGGAATATTGGCAGGAGCTGTGCGAAATTATGGAATGGTCCAAAACCCACGTCCATAGCACCCTGCATATTTGCTGGGGCGCGCAGGCAGGTCTATATTACCATTACGGCATTCAAAAATATCCCGTTCCCGAAAAAATGTTCGGCATTTTCCCGCACGAGGTGGTGCGCAAAAGCTCCATTTTGTTCCGCGGCTCGGACGACGTGTTTATGGTGCCGCAATCGCGCCACACCACGATAAAAAAGGAAGATATCGAAAAGTGCGATAAGCTTAAAATTTTAGCAGAATCCGCACAAACGGGCGTTTACGCCGTATCTATGGAAAGCGGCAGACAGATTTTTATTACCGGACATTCGGAATACGATCGTGATACCCTAAAAACGGAATACGAACGCGACCTTTCGCAAGGTAAGCCCATTTCTCTGCCCGTCAATTATTTCCCGGGGGACGATGCAACCAAAACCCCCGTTGTAACCTGGCGCTCGCACGCTAACTTACTCTTTTCCAACTGGCTAAATTACTTCGTTTATCAAAGCACCCCGTTCGACATCAATAACGTACCCAAAGGGGAGTAGGCAACGTAAAGCGAAGAAAAGTGCCGCCCCAAAACACAAAAACAACCCCCAAAGGCGATGCCTTTGGGGGTTTTCTATTGCTATTAAAAATCGTATTGTAAGCGGTTAGCCTTTATTTCGCGGCAGGGCGGCTAAAAAGCGTTTGATGCAATCGTTCAAAACCAACGTTTTAGGGAAGTCCTCTTCCTTCAGCATTGCGGTAAGGGTGGTAAAATCGCCCACGAACGCACCGCCGTGGCTATCGCTGCCAAGCACTACGGGCACGTTAAACTGCTTGCACAATCTAATCAGCGTCCTCGTTTGGGGACGGTTGTCGCCGCGGTAGCCGTTTTCTCGCACCGAGGCCTCGTTTAGCTCAATAATTACGCCGTTTTGCTTTGCGGCCTTTACAAGGGCGGGCAAATTGAGGGGAAAGGTTTTATCCGCAGGGTGGCCAACCACGTCGCAGTTTTTCTTTTCCATGGCAAAGATCAGCGCCTTGGTGTTAATTTCTTCGCCGCGGGGGCGGAAGCATTCCTTATGCAAGGAAGTAATTACGTAGTCCAGCTTGTCGTATACGGCGGGGGAAAGGTCAATCGTGCCGTCCTCTGCCATTACGTTGGCTTCCGCGCCGAATAGCACCTTCACGCCCAGTCTGTCGCGCGGGGAAAGCATTAGAGAGCGAAAGCCGCTTTCCGTACACCCGTTTAGCATGCCGTGCGCGTGTTCGGTAATGCCCACGGCAAGAATGCCGCGGCTTTTTGCCGCTTTTACCACGTCAATAACGCGGTCCGTCGTATGATGGCCGCTTGCGAGGGTATGAATATGTGCGTCGAAAACAAACATAAACGCTCCTAAAATGCTGGGCGAATGGGCCGCACAAGTGGGCTT
>JAFOHH010000131.1 GCA_017421905.1 Clostridia bacterium | reverse complement strand
AATTGCGCTTGTAGAAGAAGAGCACGTAACGCACTACGAATCGCTGATGGACGACAGCGCAAGCTGGCTGGAAATGCTGCTTTGGCACGAATACTGCGAATGCTATTTGTACTGGTCCTGCTACAAAACGGAAACCGACCCCTGCATTAAAAATTTGTGGGAAGAAAATTTGCATATGGAAATTTCGCACCTTAACAAGGCGGCGGAACTGCTTAAAAAATACGAACGCAAGGAGTGGCAAGAGGTTATTCCCGACGGGGACTTCCCCGCGCCCGTTTCCCTGCACGAAAACGTGGACTACGTGCGCCGCATTTTAGACGATACCGTGCAGTATACCTCGGTAATCGGCGGCTATAAGCGCGTGGGCGATTTGGCAAAGGATGCGGATTTTTTCCGCTACCAAGCGCAAATTAACCCCACTACGCAAATCGTGCCCTCGCACAACGTAATAGAAACGTATATCCGCAAAAAGGGTATGGATTATCGCTTTCAGCTTGCCCCCTCTCCCGTGCCCGAACTGCGCGACAGAAGGGTGGATAACACCTCGGTTGGCAGAAAACCAAACGCCGCCGATTCTACTAATTTCTTCTGTAACGAATAGCCTTTTGCAAAGCACCCCCGTAAGGGGTGCTTTTCTTTTTAAAAAAATTTAGATAAATAGGCCGTGGGCGTTGACTTTTCCCCGAAAGGGGGGTATAATGAGTAGTGGAAAAAATTATTTTGCAAAGGAAGGCTACTTATGACTGCTAAAATGTGGGCACTTGTAAAAGACAAAGCCGAACGCGGCTTAACCATGAAACTGGTCGATATCCCCGAAGTGGGCGATAACGACGTTAAAATTGCCATTAAAAAGACGGCGATTTGCGGTACGGACGTACATATTTACGACTGGAACGAATGGGCGCAAAGCACCATTAAGCTTGGCACGACGGTTGGCCACGAGTACGTGGGCGAAATCGTTGAGGTTGGCAAAAACGTTACCTCCTGCAAGGTGGGCGAAATCGTTTCGGGCGAGGGACATATCGTTTGCGGAACCTGCCGTAACTGCCGCAAGGGCGCATCGCATCTTTGCCGCGCAACCAAGGGCGTGGGCGTAAACCGCAACGGCGCGTTTGCCGAATATTTGGTAATCCCCGCAAGCAACGTAATTAAATGCTCGGATAAAGTAGATACCGAGCTGTATTCTATTTTCGATCCGTTTGGAAACGCTGCGCACACCGCGCTTTCCTTCCCCACCATCGGTGAAGACGTTTTGGTTACGGGCGCAGGCCCTATCGGTATTATGGCGGCGGCTATTGCTAAATTTTCGGGCGCAAGAAACGTTGTTATTACCGACTTAAACGATTACCGCTTAAATCTCGCTAAAAGCTTTGGCGTAACTGCCGTAAACACCGCGAAGGAAGATTTAAAAGCCGTTATGCGCGACCTTGGCATTGTAGAAGGCTTTGACGTTGGTATGGAAATGAGCGGCAACAAGCACGCTTTAAATCAGCTGATCGACTGCATGTGCAACGGCGGTAAAATTGCCCTGCTTGGCATTCAAAACAACAACGCAGTAGACCTTCCCTTAAACAAAATTATTTGGAACGGCTTAATTTTAAAGGGCATTTACGGCCGCGAAATGTACGAAACGTGGTACAAAATGACCGCGATGGTAGAAGGCGGCTTCCCCCTCGATAAAATCGTTACCCACCGTTTCCCCATTACCGAATGGGAAAAGGGTTTTGAAACTATGATTTCGGGTATGTCCGGCAAGGTTATTTTAGACTGGTCTACCCTCCCCGAAAAAGAATAAGGAGAATGGCTATGAACAGAACGGAAGCTTTAGCTTACTATCGCACGATGCTTGCCGATATTAAAGCGGCAGGCGTACAGAAAAACGAAAGACTGATTACCACCCCGCAAAGTGCACACATTTTTGCAGACGGCAAGCCCCTGCTCAATATGTGCGCAAACAACTATCTTGGTCTTGCCGATAACGAGGAGCTGCGCGAGGCGGCAAAAAAGGCCTACGACGATTACGGCTACGGCCTTGCTTCGGTACGCTTTATTTGCGGCACGCAAACCATTCATAAGCAATTGGAAAAAAAGGTTGCTGAATTTATGGGCACGGAAGACACCATTTTGTACTCTTCTTGCTTCGATGCAAACGGCGGCTTGTTTGAAACCCTTCTTACCGCAGACGACGCGGTAATTAGCGACGAACTGAACCACGCTTCTATCATCGACGGCGTTCGCCTGTGCAAGGCAAAACGCTATCGCTATAAAAACAACGATATGGCAGACCTCGAGGCGCAATTAATTGCCGCAGACGAGGCAGGTGCTCGCATCAAATTAATTGCTACGGACGGCGTATTTTCCATGGACGGCATCATTGCCAACTTAAAAGGCGTTTGCGACCTTGCCGATAAATATAACGCCCTCGTTATGGTAGACGATTCGCACGCAACGGGCTTTGTTGGAAAGCGCGGCAGAGGCTCGGTAGAGCATTGCGGCGTTACGGGCAGAGTAGACGTTATTACCGGTACGTTTGGCAAGGCAATGGGCGGTGCTTCGGGCGGCTTTACCACGGGCAGACAGGAAATTATCGATCTTCTTCGTCAACGCTCCCGTCCCTACCTCTTTTCCAACACGCTTGCACCCGCAGTTGCTGCAGGCACGTTAAAAACCATTGAAATTTTAGAAAGAGATACTTCTCGCCGCGACCATTTGGAAAACATTACCACCGAATATCGCCGCATGCTAAAGGAAGAAGGCTTTGATATTATCGACGGCACGCATCCTTGCGTTCCCATTATGCTTTACGACGAGCATAAGGCTGCCCGCATGGCACAAAAGCTGTACGAGCTGGGCGTATACGCCGTAAGCTTT
>JAFOHH010000012.1 GCA_017421905.1 Clostridia bacterium | reverse complement strand
AATTACCTCAGGATGGGTTTTATGACCAACGATAACGATGGCAAATCCGTTATCATAATGTTCTTTTACAATTTGTTGCGTGCGTTTTACAAAAGAGCAAGTCGTATCGACAATGCGGATATTGCGTTTTTCCGCCTCGCGATAGATATCTTCTCCTTCCCCATGGGAACGAATGATTAACGTTGCGCCGTTTGGAACGGCAGAAACAGAATCTACCGTAACAATGCCCTTTCGGGCAATTTTTTGGGAAACGATTGGATTGTGAATAATATCGCCAAGCAGATAAACGTTTTCCCCCGCGGAAGAAAGCGCCAACTCCACAGCACGTTTTACTCCTCGGCAAAAGCCGCTGTTTTTTGCAACGTAAATTTTCATTTGCTTTCTTGCAACCGCTTTGCTCTATCTTTTTTAGGAAGAGCCATAATTTCGCGCACTTCTGCCTGCAAAGCCAAAAGGCGTTCGCGCATATCGGCGCCGGCCGCATCCATTTCTTCCGAAGTCATTTTTTTGCCGTAGTATTGAGTCAACTCATACTTTTCTCCAATAATAATCGTGGAACGATGGAAGACTCTGAAGCGGTTGTATTGAATAACGGGAAAAATGGGAGTTTTTGCCATTACAGCCATAACGCTTGCGCCGTTTTTTATGGGCAACAATTCTAAATCCACTTTATTGCGCGTTCCTTCGGGAAAAATACAAACCTTTTTCCCCTGTTTGAGTGCGCGTACAATACGAATCATTGCCTTTGCATCGGCATTTTCTCTATCGATTGAAATTTCACCCATGCGATTAAAAAACCAACGAACAAACGCATTTTTAAATGCCTCTGCTTTTGCTACGTAAACGATATTTTCTTTACGGAAAACAAAGGTAAGAAGAACGACGTCCATCATGCGCAAATGGTTACACACGATAATGCCGGGGCCGGACTCAATTCTGCTTTTATGAATCACCTTTAAGGAAAAGAAGGGACGAACGAAAATCGTTCCTAAAAGCACGATAAAACGATAAAACATACTTTCTCCTATTTTTGAATGAGAGATATAACGGTGTCGATTACCTGTTCGATAGTAAGCGAAGTCGTATCGACTACGATTGCGTCTTCCGCTTGGCGTAAAGGTGCAAAGGTTCGATTTTTATCATTCTCATCGCGTTGTTTAATTTCGGAAAGAACGGCGTTATAGTCGGCCTCGTACCCACGAGCAATTAATTCCTCATAACGGCGCTTTGCGCGTTCTTCGGCGGCAGCAGTAATAAAAAACTTATTTTTGCAGTTTGGAAGAACAAAAGTACCAATTTCTCTGCCATCGAGAACGCAATCCATTGACTGCGCAATTTCTCTTTGCATTTCCACTAATTTTTGGCGAACAGGCACGAGAGCGCTGATATCGGATGCCATCATGGAAATTTCGGGACGGCGAATCGCCTCGGAAACGTCTTCTTCCCCCAGCAGAGTAACCTGTTTGCCATTTTCATAACGTACGGAGAGCGGTAGTGTTTTTAATAATTCCGTAACGGCAGGCTCGTCTTTTACCGCCACGCCCATTTTTTGAGCGTATAACGCGCATGCTCGATACATAGCGCCCGTATCCAAATATAAAACGTTTAATTTTGCGGAAAGGGCTTTTGCTACGGTACTTTTCCCTGCTCCCGCAGGACCGTCTAATGCAATGTTCAGCATAAACACCTCTTATAATATATTAATTTTCGGCTAAAAGTGCCGCACTTTTTCCTGCTTTTACACCGGTAGATAGTGCAATTTGAATGTTATATCCGCCCGTAAAGGCATCCAAATCTAAAACCTCTCCGGCAAAATAAAGACCGGGGACAAGTTTGGATTGCATTGTTTTGGGATTTACCTCTTTAACAGACACCCCGCCTGCCGTAACGATGCTTTCTTCAATGCTACGCAAAGAGCGCAAGGTAAGCGGAAATGCCTTTAAAGTGGAAACGAGCGCTTCTCTTTCTTTTTTAGAAAGCGAATTATTGTTTTTAGAAGGAGAAATATTTGCCGCTTTTAAAACGGGCAAAATGGCTTGTTTTGGCAAAAGCTTTACAAGCGATTGTTCCATCGTTTGATTTTGAAGTTGATTAAAATCGCGTAGGATGCGCGCATCGAGCACCTCTGCGGTAAGAGCAGGCTTCCAGTCGATTTTAGCTGTAAGACTTGCTACGTTTAAGCGGTTGATTTTACTGGACGCAGAAAGAACGACAGGTCCTGAAATGCCGTAAGGCATAAAGGTTAGCTCTCCAAAATCGGAATAAATTTTCTTTTCCCCCGAAAAAATGGAAAAAGTAACGTTTTTTAAAGCCAAACCGGATAAGGCTTTGTAATCGCCGCTTAAATTGATGCCACAAAGTGCAGGAGCAATAGGCACGACGGTATGTCCAGCCGATTGCGCAAGGGTATATCCGTCCCCCGTGCTACCCGTGGAGGGATAACTTGCGCCGCCCGTGGCCAAAATAACGGCATCGCAAAGAAATTCTCCTCGCTCGGTTTTAATGCCGCTAATATGATTATCGTTAGACAATTTTAAAGCGGTTATACGCTCGTTAAAGCGGAATTTTACCCCTGCAGAGCGACAAGCGGAAACCAAAGCATCGGTAACGTGATAAGCTTTATCACTTTCCGGAAAAACTCTGCCACCGCGCTCTATTTTAAGCTTTAGGCCGCAGTCTTCAAAAAAAGACAAGGTATCTTGCGGGGTGAATTCATTAAGCGCGGCAAATAAAAACTTAGGATTGGAAACGACGTGCGATAAAAAATCCTCGGAAGAAATATCGTTGGTTAAATTGCAACGCCCTTTTCCCGTAATAAAAAGTTTTTTACCGGCTTTTTCATTTCTGTCGAAAATAGTAACCGCCGCGCCGGCATTTGCCGCCGCTTGAGCCGCCATAAGCCCTGCAGGGCCCATACCGATGACTGCAATTTTTTTCATAATAGAATAGACTCAGACTTATATTTTGCAAAAACGCCCTCGTCAGTTAAATCTACCACGACGGGAGCAATTGCAACGTATCCTTGTTTTAATTGTTCTAAATCGCTTTCGGGCAAATTGGGGCAAGAGGCGTATTCGCCGCGTAAGCGGTAGCCTCCTTCCATCTTTTCGTAATGATGGAGATATTCCATTCTGCCTAGTCGACAAAATTTTGCACCTTTTATTTCTTCTTTT
>JAFOHH010000130.1 GCA_017421905.1 Clostridia bacterium | reverse complement strand
TTTACCAAATAGCGGCGCATAAGTTGCGCGAACTTGGTGGTATACAGCTTGTTTAAAATTTGGTAATCGGCGGCTTGCACCATCCACAGCATAAGGGAAAGGGAGCAAGCAATTAGGAGATAATATCCCGTGCGGCGGCGTGCGCTTTTTTCTCTGCAAAGGAGCAAAGAACAAGCAACCGTTGCCGCGCCGCAAGAGGAAACGCCCAGCCAAACCTGCCAAGCGAGAGAGCCGCTTCCGCCACCGGAAGAGCCGCCTTGCAATAGGTTAGAAAGTTTTTTCAGGGCGGAAAGAATTGCCTCGTACAGCGTTTGAGAGCCGTCTTCTAAATACAAAACGAAAAAGCCAAGCGACAATGCAAGTGCCGCAACAAAGGCGATGCGAACGCCTCTCTGCTTGCGCGCCTTGCCTATTTGCTCGCTTAAAGAAAAGGCGCTGCGTTCGGCAAGCGCTCTGCCTTCATAGGCAAAAAGCGCAGCAAGAAAGGCGAAAACGGCAAAATATACTTCGTCCGCGCGGAACATTTCCGTAAAATAACGGCGAATAATCCCGATAAGCCCGTTGCCCATTTTTGCGCCGACAGAGCCGAATAAGCATTGCTTATAATAAGGCATTGCGCCCTGCGCGGCAAGGGCAATATAGCCGGGGGCAATCGTTGCGATTGCGCCTGCGCCCATAAAAGCGATATCTAGCGCCGCACGCTTTAAGCCGAGCTCCTTCCCCGTAAGGAGTAAAATAAGAACGCCCGTTGCAAAGGGAACGACGAGCCCCGAGGATTGCTTCATCATAAAATGTATGCCCGAAAGCATACCCACCACACCAAACCATAGGGCGCGGCTTTTGCCCCTTGCACCAAACGCACGGGCGAGGGCCGAGGCGGTAAAAATAAGCAAATAAATAATAACGGTGTTGTAATCGAACGCCATATCCATTAGGTAAGAAATGGAAACGGCAAACCCTGCAATTGCCGCAAAAAAGGCGTTAAGCGGAGTGATTTTTTGCGAAATTAAACGGTATACGGTAATAATTGCCACCGTGCGCACGATAACGCCCAAAGCGGTATACCAAACGTAATTCGCCCCAAAAATTCGATATAAAAAGGCGGAAAGCCAAACGTAATAGGGCTGTAAAAAGCAGTATAAATCTTTATATAAAACCTCACCCTCTGCAACGCGCCAGCCGTAATATTGCCACCAGCCCATTTGGGGCGGCGCAACCAAAAAGCAGTACGCCAGCTGCACGGCAAAAACGACCATGCCAAGCAGCAGCCCGAACCGAACCCGTTCCGACCGCATGATATCCGCAAGGCGCGTTAAAGAAAGCCCGCCTTTTAGGGGGTTTTTCTTTGCTACCGCGTTTTGGTTGTGTTGCGTAAAACTTCTCACTTTTTCTTCCCTTCCTCGCCGCAAAAGCAGTTTGCGCAAATCGTCTGTTTTTACACCCGTTTTTGCGCCCGCGCGGCGAAATAAAGCTTTCTACGGTTTATTTTATCATATTTAAAGGGCGTTTGCAACTATTTTGTATTTTTTTGGCGAAAGGTTGCACTTTTTAGCAAAATTTATTCACTTTTTTTGCGTTTACTATTTACATTTCGCCCCTCGTTTGCTATACTAAAGAAAAGAACACAAAAGGAGGCTTTTTATGGGAACTTTTATTATCAAAAAAACGCCTACGGGCGCGTTTAACTTCACCTTACTTGCTGCCAACAAAGAAAAAATTGCAGTAGCGTCGCAAATTTACACGACGAAGGCAGCCTGCAAAAAGGGCATTGCCAGCGTGGGCACACACGCCGCAAAATGCATAGACGGCGGAAAAATTGAAGACAACACCTTAAAAACCCCCACGCCGCAAACCAACCCCAAGTTTGAAATTTATTTTGACAAAGCAGGCTTATACCGTTACCGCCTGTTTGCCTCTAACGGGGAAAGCATCGCAATGAGCGAAATGGGCTACAAATCGAAAAGCGGCTGTATGAACGGCATTAAAAGCGTTGCCGTAAACGCCGTAGATCCCACGATTATCGACGAAACCACCGATAAATAATTGCTTTTTGCACGGCTTACCCCTATCCGTTTAGCGGAAAACCGCACAACCAGCAAACCAAAAACAAATCTTACAACACAAAATCGCCGCCCTGCCTATTTGGCAGAGCGGCTTATTTTTTTCTCTTATTTTCTAATTGTTCTTCCTGCGGCTTATGCAAGGCAGAGCAAATTAAAGCTGTTGATCTTCTATATTTTTAGATATTTTGCTTTGCTTTTCAGCAAACGCTTGTGCCTCGGCTTTGCTTTTTTGGGATACGGAAAACTGCTTTTCGTTAGCGTAATTAAGAACCACTTGCGGGTAAGCAATGTCTATGCCGTTTTCCGTAAGCAATCTGCGGTATTCTCGGTTAAGATCTCTTTCCACTTGAAAGCGATCGGTTTCCAAACATTTCGCTACGATTTTTATCGTTACGTTGGAATCCTTAAACATGCATACGCCCTTGTAGTACGGCCCTTCCTTAATGGCGGGAATATTTTTAGCAATAGCCGCGAAGTTATCTTTTAAAATGTTTTCAACAAGCTCTACGGGAACGTCGTAAGGGAAGTCGCAATCGACAACCGCAAGAGAAAGCTCTCTGGAAAGGTTTATTACGTCGCCAATGGCGCTGTTGTTGATAATTTTAATATTTCCGGCGGTATCGATAAGCTTTGTCGATCTGATACCTATTTCTAAAACGGTACCGCGAAAGTCGTTTATCGTTACTATTTCATCCACGTGGTACTCGTCTTCAAAGATAATAAATATACCGGCGATAATATCTGCAATAAGCGGTTGCGCGCCAAGGCCGACGATTAACGTTAACACGCCCACCGAAGCAATTAACGCCGTAGTGTTAACACCGCACGCCTTTAATATGAAAATGATAATTGCAATAGCGCAAGCGTATTTTACAAATCCGTCCAACAACGAAAAAACCGTTTTAGAATGAGGATTTCGGTTCATTTTAACCTGGAACAGCAGGCGGATAATTCTGCAAACCGTATAAATGATTACTATGCAAATTAAACTTTTTATAAGAATGGGGAGGTGCGTTTTTAAAGATATTAAGGTTTTGTGAATATCCCAAACGTTTTCCTTCATCCAAATAGAAATTGCGCTTTCGCGGTTGGCAAGCTGCACGCTAAAGCATACGGCAAACAGGGCAACCACTATTGCAAGAAGTATAATTTCAATGATTAATACGTTTTTCTTTTTGTTTTTCATTTTTTTCGCCTCTTATAAATAAAATCTTTCTGTAAATTCCGTTTCTAGACTACCTTGGTATCCGCTAAACCCTTCCATTATGCTTTCCGTTGGACTGAGCGTTGCGAACAAATCAACGTATTCGAAGCTGTTTGCAATTTCTACGGTACAGGTGTAAACGTCATATTCGGCATCGTATATCCAGTCGGCTTCATTAACAATAAATTCTTCCCCGCCGGAGGTAACCATGCGTATGCTTGAAAAATCGATTCCGTCTGCCCTAAATCCGTAAATTTCCAAGGTGGCGTGCGTGCTTTCTACCGTTGCAGAAATGTAATTGCCTAAATAATATTCGTTAACCATGCCCGAAGGCGTTATGCTGGTAATTGCGTAAACAACGCCGTCTTTTTCCACGCAAACGTAGTACGTTAACGCATAAATTTCGTTAGGAATTCCTATCGCGCTGAAAACGGGATCGGTCGACCTAAAGCATAGGCCCCCTAACGCTACTGCGTAAAACACGTTTTCTTCCTCGCAGGCAAAATCCGTTTGGATATAAACGTTTATCGTTCCATCCTCGTTATAGGTAATACCGGCGTCGTTCGGGTTTTTATAATTGAATACGTATTCGGCGGTAGCCGCATGCTCGGTATCGAAGGTTAAGGAATATCCGTTAGAAACCCTTACGCCGTTTTCATCCACCAAGTATAGCGTATAGCTTAACAGCGTTTCCATCCCGTCGTCGTAGTAGTAAGTTACGTAAGGCTCCCACAGCTCTTCGTTATAAACCGTTTCACTTGTTAGCTCGTTTACTATTTCGGCGCGCGTAGCTCCGTTTAGCAATGCTTTTAAGTAGAACGTAATCGCGTTTTGCGAAACGGTTACGATTGCCTCGGCGTCTAGCGTTGTAGTAAAGGTGTGTTCGTATTTGGTAAACGAAATGCTTTCTTCGCTGTTTTTTATTTTGATAATGGGCGTAATAGCCATATAGTCGTCTCCGCTAACCGAAACCCTTACTCGGTTGGCGGCCAAGTCTTTTTCTTGTAGCTGAACGACTTGCTCTGTTCCGTTTTGATAGGAAATCAACAACTCTACCGTGCAATTTTCGTCTAGCTTGTCCGTTTCCAAATAAACGTCTACCAGGTTAATACCTTCTATCGTTATATCCTTAACGCTTACTTGATATTCGGGCAAGACGGGAATTTCAGGTTCTTCGGAGGGTTCTATCGTCGGCTCTACCGTCGGTTCTTCGGAAGGTTCTTCAGAGGGCTCAACTGACGGTTCAACCGACGGCTCAATCGAGGGCTCTTCGGAGGGTTCTACCGAAGGCTCAACCGAGGGTTCTATCGACGGCTCAATCGAGGGCTCAACGGAAGGCTCTATTGAAGGTTCAACCGAAGGTTCTTCAGACGGCTCAACCGAGGGTTCTATCGACGGTTCAACCGAGAGCTCTATCGTCGGCTCAATCGAGGGTTCTATCGACGGTTCAACCGACGGTTCTACCGTGGGTTCAATCGACGGTTCTATCGAGGGCTCAACAGGAGGCCCTTCTTTCCCGGTTTGAAAGGTTTTGTTAAATAAAACCGTTTCTCCCAAATATTCGTCGTAGCGAACAAAGGAGAATGTGTATTCCCACTCCGGCTTTAATCCCTCAACCCGATTTTGATAGGTTCCGTTTGCTATTATCGGAACTTCTATATCGCTTTGATTCGTCGTGCTAATTACGATTGCGTAACGATCCTGCGCGGAAAGCTGATCTACGGTTATTTCGTATTCTACGTAAGTGCTATCCGCTTGCAGCTTGCGCAGCTCTACGGTTGGGCTTGTTTCTATTGCGGTTGTCGCTACTAAAGCGACGGTTGCAACCGTCGTAACGGTTGCGCAAGCCTTTAAGGATTTAAAGATCTTTTCTATTACGCTGCCGTGCTTGTTTTTGTCGCTTTTCCTCGCTGACCTTCAGTTCCTTAGCGTACTCAATAACAGGCAGGGAGGTGGTCATGCCCTGGTTGCCGGAGCCGGAATTGATGATAACGGGCATTTCACAGCCGTTCATTCTGGCATCGGAACCTGCAGCGGCCATAGCCTTTGCGCGGATCATAACGCTCTCGTCACCGTAGGTTTCCAGCAGGATACTGCCGATGTTGGAGCCATAGTTACCACGCAGACCTTCCTGTGCGATTGCGGTATTGTACTGGATCTGTCTGGCCAGAATGGTCTTAACATCCTCAACATCTACAGACTCGGCAAAGTCATAGATTTCGGCAATGTTAAGAATAGAACGGTCAGTCAGGCCGGACTCGCCTTCGCCGTCCACAACAACTTCAAACAGCTTTTCACCGTTTTTCTCAATGAGAACGATGTTGGTATGGTAGTTGACGATTCGTACCTTTGCATAGTCCTCACCCTTGTACAGGGTAACGACGATCTCAAAAGTAAGACCGTTATCAACATGCTCGACGGTGATGGGAGTGGTCTCCAGGAAGTTGCGCATTGCTACGATCTTCTCGGGAGAAACCTGTGCAATAACCTCCAGCTCCTTGGAAGCGTCACCACCCACGATGCCGGCAACAGCAGCGGCGGGGATGCCCTTCATATGGTCGGTATTGGGAACGATAACACTCTTAACATTCTTAATAATGCTGCCGCTGGCACCAATGACCACCTTTTCAGGCATAGCACCCAGAACTTCTCTTGCCTTTGCTGCACAGTAAGCCAATGCGATCGGCTCGGTACAGCCCATAGCGGGAACCAGTTCTTCTTCCAGGATCTGAATATACGCACTGTACTTCAGATTGTCTTTTGTCATGATTGTTTCCTCCTTTCTCACATAATGCCGCTTGAAACTTTTCAAACGGAG
>JAFOHH010000129.1 GCA_017421905.1 Clostridia bacterium | reverse complement strand
GTTCTCTTCCGCTTTAACGTATAAAAAACGCGGGAGTGCCGCAAATAAAATTTCCCCAAATAAAACACCCCCAATAAAATACCCCCTGCTTTTCCGTTTGGAAACCGCAGGGGGTTTTGTTTTCTCTTTTTTAATGAAAGCGGAAAGGGTAATTTGCCTAACGGCGAAAACCGTTATTGTAAAAAGAAGGAAAGGCGGAAAACGAACGCCGTACCACCTAAAAAACAGGAAACGTACATTATGCCGTCTTTTACGAACAAACCTTCGGGTTCAATATTCTCGGGCATATCGGTAAAAAAGATGGGAATGGTGCGAATAAAATTGTATTCCCAATCATAAACTAAAATTTTGTTTGGTTGCCAACAGGACACGTAAATATATTTGTCGTCGCAGTATATCCCTTGACGGATCGCGCCAGCATCTTCTACTTCGCGGCTAAAAACAGGGTTTAAGTTGCCGTCCCACACGTCGTAAGTGTTGTCTCCCCTACCCGAGGCGTACATATCCTTTTCGCTACTATACGCCATAGCGAAAAGGGAGTAAGGCAAATCTTTGACTTCAACGATTTCAAACGTTTGGGGATTGATTTTGGTATAGCGATGGCGATTGCTTCCACCGGGCGCGTGACTGTGCGCTGCCAAAATAACGTTTTCTTTTTCTATATACGTTAAATCGTTGCAATGGTCCAACGGCAACGGATCGCTGGTGCGGAGCAGCTCTCCAGTCTCCACGTCTACAACGTGCAAAATGGTAAATTCCTGGGCAATAGCCGACGGTTGATTAATGGGAATAACCAATTCGTTTCCCACCAAACAGCATCCTTGCACGGCGGTGTATTTTTCGTTTACGGAACCAACGTAATATTCATATTCCGTTACAGCGCGATATTCGTAGCCCTTGGTCAGGTTGTGAACGTCGTCCGTTTGTTTTACGGGGCCGGGGGCTTTGCAACCGAAAAGCAACGCGGTTACCATACAAAATAGTGTCGATAGCAAAATCACTTTTTTCATTTTTTATCCCTTCTATCAAGTTATTTTTCTTAATTTAAAGCAAAAGCCTTCATTATAAATTACTTTTCCGCAAGGGAAAATTGGGTAATGCGGTAGACGACCACAACGCCTGAGAGATTGCAGGTGATATAGGTTTCGCCGCCGACCACGTTAATATCCTCGGGTTCTACGGGCATATCGAACTCCAAATGAATGCGACCGAGGAAGTTGAGGTTCCAGTCGTAACGCAAAATTTCGTTGGGGTTCCACCGCACGAAATAAAGCTCCTTTTCGTTGCAAAAAAGCCCTTGGGAGGTAGAATTGCTTTTTTCTACGTCTTTTGCTAAGTGGTGGGTGAGATCGCCATTCCATACGTCCAGCGTTTCGCCTGCCCATCTACCCGAAGCGTATCGGTCGGTTTTAGCATCGTACGCCATTGCAAAAAAAGGATGGGGCAACGTGCCTTGTTCGGTAATAGTTAAGGTGGTGGGGTCTAACTTATAATAGCCGTTATAAAGGGGCTGGCAAGCGGAAACGAGAATGCGGTTTTCCTTTTCTACGTAAGTGAGGCAGTTAGCGTGTTGCAAATCCATTTCCGCACTTTCGCGAAGGAGGTTTCCCTCTATATCGGTTACGAATATGCGGGTACGCTCCGCACCGTTTTCGCCTTGGTAAATAACCGCCGTATACAGCTTGCCAAGCGCAAAGCAGCTACCCTGCACGGCGAGAGGGTTAGAATGGGGCGTAAACGCGCCGACTTGTAGCGTTTTTGCCGTATACGTTTGACCGCAAAGCAGTTTTTCAATATTCGATAAACTCATTTCTTCCCCTCCACAGCTACCGC
>JAFOHH010000128.1 GCA_017421905.1 Clostridia bacterium | reverse complement strand
GCTGCAATGGGCAGAAGGGCGTGGCCCTGCTGCCCATTGAGTCTATCCGCATCTGGAAAGGCCGGGATTCCCATGGGGGAGAAACGAAGGAACGCTACATACCGCCGCATCCGGGACCTATGCACTTGAAAGCATACATCCTTACGATGAAGAAGAATGGCGGTATGTTTGTCATAGACACGATGCTTTACCTGCATA
The DNA here is from genome assembly GCA_017421905.1 of Clostridia bacterium. GTDB lineage: Bacteria > Bacillota > Clostridia > Christensenellales > Borkfalkiaceae > SIG402. The sequence goes on along the minus strand of JAFOHH010000128.1, from coordinate 1,440 downwards.
TTGGTCGGCAAGTCAAGAACTGGGGGCTAGCTTTTTCGGTACATTCGACGAAGTAATGAAGGAAATCAAATCCGAACCAGCATACAAAGAATACTTTGTTTAGGTATATTAAAACCAATTGCGACAAGACAAATTCCAATTTATCGAGTTGTTAATCTTTGTGGGAAGATTTTCAAAAGTGTAGCACACTATACTTAACCTTGTTAAGTCGTGTGTTTTTGCAGAGCAAAAAAGTAAAGAGTAGCAAAATTTGCTACTCTTTTATAATGTCTAAAAAATCCCTAAGAAAAGAGCGACTAACTGCTAGTCTTTTTTATTTTTTCTTAGGTGAACGTTTCTTAGTTGGACGTGTTTTCTTCGTTAGGCGTTTCTTCGTTAGGCGTTTCCGTTTCGTTTTCCGCATTGGGTTCTTGGCTATCCGCGGGGGGATTTTTCGCGTTTTCCACCTCTTCTAAATAGCGCGTTTCTAACATGCGACCTAAGACGGCAAAGGCGGCAACTGCAGGCAAAAAGGCGAGCAAATACCACAGTACCGAATAGGGCGATGCCTGCAACGCGTTGTGAGTAATGCGCCAAGAGATGTCGCAATACGCATAGGCAAGCGCGCCGCAACCGATGCCGAATAGCAGCCCTGCGCAAACGTAACATACGGTATACAAAATTTTAAACTTTTTCATAAAATTCTCCTTTTATTTCGATTGCAGACCGAGACGCACTTTTTTTAGCGAGCACGCTTCCTTTCCTGCAAAGGATAATACGTAATTTTCCCCCGAAAGACGCACCGTTTGGGTGTAAACGAGGGCCGGCTTTGCAACGTTTTTGGTTAAAACGCCGCCGCCCGAAAGCTTGCCTACCGCCTCTCTTGCCGTAAAGGCGAAGTAAAAGCGAGATAAGGGAGAGCCTCCGCTTGGCAATTCTTCCGCAAAAAAACGGGCTAATAATTTTTCGGCATTTTCGCGCGGAAGGGCCCTTTCGATATCAATACCGCAGGGCGTTTGCGCCGCACAAACGGCAACTGCACCCTCCGTATGCGAAAGGCTGATAAATAAATCCTTTTTTGTAGCCGCATCGCCGTTTACGCAAACCGTTGGCTTGCCGTTTTCTTCAAAACTAACGGTGGGGGTAACGCCCCAATTTTTTCTTACCAAGGCAAACAGCGCCGCCCAAGCGGTAATGCTTTGCAGGCGTTTTTCCGCTACTTGGTAGGCGTTGCAATGAATAGCAATTTCCCTAGGCAGGGTAGCGGCTAATTTTTCCGCCGCATTTTTGCGTTTGGGGAGAGGATATACGGCGTAAAACGCCTTTTTTTTATCGGCAACAGTGCTTTTTGCGGTTGCCGCAGGCAAGGCGATATGCATACTTATTCCTCTACCGTATAGTGGTATAGAGAGCTTTTTGCAACGCCGCGCTCTTTTGCTACGCGCTTAATGGCGTCCATTT
>JAFOHH010000011.1 GCA_017421905.1 Clostridia bacterium | reverse complement strand
AGAGTTTTTGCGCGGCTGGCTTGGAAGGATGCTTTTCTCCGGACCGGAAGCGTTAAAAAAGGCCAACGTTATTTCGGGTGGCGAACGCGTACGTTGTATGCTTGCGAAAATGATGCTCGAAGGCGGTAACTTCCTCGTGTTCGACGATCCCACAAACCACTTAGATCTCGAATCCATCACTTCTTTAAACAACGGCATGGTAAACTTTAAGGGCAATATTTTATTTGCCTCGCACGACCAAGAGCTTTGCTCTACCGTGGCCAACCGCATTATTGAAATTGATACTGTAAAGACGTTCGACCGTATGACGACGTACGACGAATATCTCGATTATTTAGAACAAAAATAGGAGAAAACCGATGAAAAAAAATACGATTTTTGCAATTGATCAATTTGTAACCCGTTATCCCCAAATGGCATTTCTTCGCGAAAAATTAGAACGCGTTATTGTAGAAATGACCAACCGCGTAAAAGCAGGCGGTAAAATTTTGGTAGCAGGTAACGGCGGCAGCGCTGCCGACTGCGAGCACATCGTTGGCGAATTCTTAAAGGAATTTTACATTAAGCGTCCCGTCCCTGCCGATCAAAGAGAGGCGTTTGTTGCCGCTTACGGCGAAGAGGGTAAATACCTTGCCGATAACCTGCAAGGCGCAATCCCCGCTATTTCTTTTATTTCTCACACGGGGCTTATGACGGCTTATGCAAACGACGCCGCACCCGATCTTTGCAACGCGCAAGAAGCGTACGGCTACTGCACGGATAAAGACGTATTTATCGGGCTTTCCACTTCGGGTAACTCCAATAATATTTACTATGCAATTTTAGTTGCGAAAATGAAGGGCACTTATACCGTAGGTCTTACCGGTACTACGGGCGGTAAAATGATGGCGGTTTGCGACGAAACGATTAACGTTCCCGAAAAGGAAACCTTCGCCGTGCAAGAATGTCACCTCCCCGTATACCACTTAATTTGCCGCGCGGTAGAAAACGAAATTTTCGGAGAATAATCATATGCAATACATTGTCGGATTTGATATTGGCGGAACGAAGTCCAGCGTGCTCCTTGCCGAAACGGAAGGGGAAAGCATTCGCTTTTTAGACCGCTTTCAAATACAAACCAAAGGTACTTGGAAAAACGTTTTAGATATCTTAATTGAAAAGGCGGAAGAGATGCTCAACACCTATTCCGTATCCAAAGAGGGGCTTCTTGCCGGTATTTCCTGCGGCGGCCCGCTCAACTCCAAAACGGGCGTTATTATGTCGCCGCCCAACCTCCCCGGCTGGGACGACGTACATATTACCGACTATATTAAAGATAACCTCGGTTGCCCTGCGCGTCTTAAAAACGATGCCGATGCTTGCGCCCTTGCCGAATGGAAATACGGCGCGGGAAAGGGTAGCGAAAATATGATTTTCATGACCTTTGGTACGGGACTTGGGGCAGGCTTAATTTTAAACGGCAGATTATATTCCGGCACAAACGGCAACGCTGGGGAAATCGGTCATTTCCGCTTGGAGGAGGACGGCCCCGTTGGGTACGGCAAAGCCGGCTCGTTCGAGGGCTTTTGCAGCGGCGGCGGTATTCGCCAAATTGCCATTTCCAAGGCAACGCAACGGTTGCAAATGGGCAAGCCCGTTTCTTATATGCCCACGGCAGACGTACAAGATATTACCACCAAGCACGTTGCGGAGGCTTGCAAGGCGGGCAATAGCGACGCACTCGAGGTTATGGCTCTTTCCGGTCACTATCTCGGCGTAGGTCTTTCTCTCGTTATCGATATCTTAAACCCTCAAAAAATCGTTATCGGCAGCGTTTTTGCACGCGCGGGCGAATTTTTAATTCCTGAAATGCAAAAAGTTCTGCAAAAAGAGGCGCTTGCTCCTTCGCTTTCCGTATGCGAAATCGTCCCCGCTATGCTGGGGGAACAAATCGGCGATTACGGAGCTATCGTAGCCGCACTCGATTTATAAAATTCTTCTAAGAAAAATCAGAAAATGATTGAAATTTAAAAACAACTAAGATATAATAATAGCAATCTTAGTTAAAGAGGTAAGGAAAATTATGAAAATTCAAAAAATTCAAGGCGCTTGCGATTTGTATTTTTACGAAACGGGCGCGGTGGCAGCTAAAACCCCTGCCGATATCCACAAGCTTTCCGGTATTACGCATATTCCTGCAACCATTCCCGGAAACGTAGAAAAAGACATGATGAACGCCGGCTTGCTCCCCGATATTTATTTCGGTAGCAACGTGTTAAAGGCGCAAGAAATCGAGCTGAATGAATGGTGGTACGAAAAAGAGTTTTTCGTAGACGAAGATTATAACGATTACGACCTGTTTTTAGAATTTAAAGGCGTAGACACCGTTGCAACCTATTTTATCAACGGCGTAGAAATCGGCAAAAGTGAAAATATGCTCATCGAGCATAAATTCCAAGTAAACGATTACGTAAAAGCAGGTAAAAACCTTCTTACCGTAAAAATCGATTCTTCCATTTACTACACGGTAGATAAAGAACACTATCCGTTTATGACGGGATTCCCCATGGATTTCGAAGGTCTTGCAATTCGTAAGCCTGCGCATATGTACGGTTGTGATATTATTTGCCGCCTTGTTTCCGCAGGTATTTGGAAGGACGTAGAACTGCAATATAAAGACAAAACCCGCATTGAAGACTTGTATCTTTCCACCATTAACGTGCGCGAAGATAAAGGCGTTACCCTCGGTTGGATTTGGGCGCAATATCACATTATTGTATCGCCCAAATATTTCGGCAAATACTACGTACAACTGCTTGGTAAATGCGGCGATAGCGAATTTGAAATTAAGCATAAGCTCCGTTTTAATTACAGCACGATGAGAACGGACGTTCGCAACGCTAAACTCTGGTGGCCTGCAGGCTATGGCGATCCTAACCTTTACGATATCACGCTTAATTTGTTAGATGAAAACGGCAACGTCGTTTGCGATTATCATACCAAATTCGGTATCAGAAAGTGCGAATTAGACCGCACGGAAACGGGCGTTGGTAAAAATGGTAAATTCACCGTTAAAGTCAACAACGTTCCCATTATGTGCAAGGGTACCAACTGGGTTCCCCTCGATGCAATGCACTCTAACGATCCCGAACGTCTTCCCAAAGCCATTGAAGAATGCGTAGACACCCATTGTAACATGATTCGTTGCTGGGGCGGTAACGTTTACGAAAGCGACGAATTCTTCGATCTTTGCGATCAAAACGGTATTTTGGTATGGCAGGACTTTGCACTTGCTTGCAATATTTATCCGCTTGGCGACCGCTTTGTAAACTTAATGAAAGACGAAGCCAAAGCATTTATTTGCCGCGTTCGTAACCACTGCTCGCTTGCTCTTTACTGTGGTAATAACGAAATCGACTGGGCGTGGTATCAATTCCATATGCTTCCCTCTATGGACGATCTTTCCCGTAAAATTTTGCCCGAACAGGTTAAGCTTTACGACCCCTTCCGTCCCTATTTACCTTCTTCCGCATACTTTGCAGACGAGCTTTGCTTAAAGCGTGACCTTTCCGAAACGCCCGAGCAACACGTTTGGGGCTCTCGCGACTACTTTAAAGCGCAAGAATATCGTACTCACGGCGCACACTTCATCAGCGAAGTGGGCTACCACGGCTGCCCTGCGGTTTCCTCTCTTAAAAAATTCATCTCGCCCGATAGCCTGTGGCCCGCAACCTCCGAAAACGAGGAATGGGTTGTTCACGCAACCGATCCCGAAGGAAAGGACGGCTGGTGGGCATACCGCGTAGAATTGATGCATAAGCAAATCGAAGCGCTCTTTGGTAAGCGTGCTGATAATTTAGAAGATTTTGCTCTCCTTTCGCAAGCATCGCAGGCAGAAGCATGCAAGTACTTCATCGAAACCGCTCGTATCAGAAAGCCCGAATGCCAAGGCATTTTATGGTGGAATATGCAAGACGGTTGGCCGCAATTCTCCGACGCCGTCGTAGACTATTACTTCACTAAAAAGCTTGCTTATTACTTCATTAAGCAATCGCAAGATCCTCTTACCATTGCCCTTGGCGAACCTGCCGGTTGGGGTAGCAAAATTTATATCTTAAACGATACTATGCGCACGGTAAAAGGTACTTACGAAGTGGTAAACGCCCTCACGGGAGACGTTGTAAAAGCAGGCGAATTTAAGGTAAACCCCAACGAAAACTTGGCAGTAGATAGCCTTGCTATTTCGCACGGTCATAAAAACGTATACCTTTTAAAGGTGGTAGAAGAAGACGGTACGGTACATAAAAACCACTACCTCTACGGCTATCCCGCATTCGAAATGGATTACTACAAAAACTATCTTAAAATCCTTTCCGAATACTACGGCGTAGATATGGAAAACATCGCAAAATAAAAGCATTTTAAAATGTTTCGCCCCAACGGTAAACCGTTGGGGCGTTTTTTATTATAATTTTCTAAAATTTGTTTTGAAGATAAAGGAAAGATAGGTGCGGGTATATAATATTTTGTTGTTTTTTATAAAAAATTCTAAAAACACTTTATAAATAGCGACAAATATGGTAAAATAATTTTATTAAGAGGTGAAAAATGAGCACTACTAGTCTTAAATCTTTTATTAAACTTCCTTTGCTATTTTCAGATAACGCCTTGTTTTTGCACGGCGTTCCCTTTCGCGTATGGGGAAAAACGGAAAAATCCTGCAAAAGCATTTCCGTATGCGTATCAAAAGAAAATAAAGTTTTTTCTTCCGCAATTCTCACTGTAAAAAACGGCGTGTTCGACGGTGTTTTGCCGGCAGTTCCCGCAGGGCTAAATTATATGCTAACCTCTGCGTGTGGAGAAAAAACCCATACAATAAATAACGTTGCCTTTGGCGAAGTGTTTTTAGCAGGCGGTCAGTCTAATATGGGTTGGCGCATGTTTCAATGCTATAATAAAGATATGTCTTTGCTGTATCAAAAGGAAATCGATACTTCCTTTAACCCTGCAATCCGTATGTACGGCGTGTTGCGCAAATATAGCGATCATCGCACGAGAGAGGTGCAAGCCTCCTTTTCTAACGGCTGGCAGGAGGCAAATCCCCAGTCGGTTGCCGATTTTGGCGCAATCGCTTATTTTTTCGCACAACGCATGTGGGAGCTTTGCAAAATCCCCGTTGGCGTAGTTATGTCCTGCATGGGAGGAACGCCTATTCATACTTGGATTCCTAAAGAAGAATACGAGGAGCTTTTGCAAGAAGGGTTTGATCGCATCGAAGCCCAATCTCCCGATCGCCGCCCCTCTTCTTACTTTAACGGTTGCATCTACCCGTTGCGAAAGTTTGCTTTTAGCGGCGTGCTTTGGTATCAGGGCTGTGGCGACTACAATCGCTATGCAGAGCGTTATGCAAAACTGATAAAAGGCTGGCGTAAGTTGTTTCAAAAGGAATTGCCCTTTGTAGATTGCGGTATCCATTCTATGGAAAAGGAGTGGAGGGAATACGCCCTTTGTCGTATCGATCATAAGCGTGCAACTACGCTCGTTGCAAGCACGGCTTATACCACCATCGTCGATACGGGGCTACCTATTGCGCGTATCGGAGAAACCGATTCTCTCAATCCGGATACAGGCATTCATCCTTACGATAAAAAAACGGTTGGGTTCCGCACGGCAGAACGTTATTTTGGCGCGTTTATGGGAGGAACGGACCTTTGCGACGCTCCGACCTTACGTTCGGTTACGAAGGCGAATGGCGGCTTGCTCCTTACCTTCAAAAACGTAGGAGAGGGGATTGCCTTAAAGGGGAAAGCAGGTTTTTATGCCGTAACTGCCGATGGAGCAGAGCAACGCCTACTCCCCACCCTTGTCGCAAACGATGCAATTTATTTGCCCATTTCTATCAGCGAACCATTCGAGTTGGAATATGCCTTCCGCTTTGAAACGGAGCTTGGCGAAAAGCCGCAAGAAATGGCAGATGCCGTCAGCGTTTATAACACGAAAAACGGAGAGCTTGCTTATCCGTTAGATTCTTTCCGCATCAAAATATCGTAATTTGTCTTTATAGCACAAGGGCTTGCCAAACGGCAAGCCCTTGCGT
>JAFOHH010000127.1 GCA_017421905.1 Clostridia bacterium | reverse complement strand
TTACTGCCGTATTCGGAAATAAGGCGCAGTTTGGTGCGTACGTAGTCGGCAAAATCGTGCAAAACGAGGTAATGGTCGGGCGCGTAGCCGTCTAAAAGGCTGTGGTAAATATCCGATAGCATATTGCTGCCGCTTGCATCTAAAGTGCCGTCTACAAGGGCGTTTAAAACGCGCATTAAGGCAGGATCGCTTTCGGCAATGGCGCGGGGGTTATAATACTTTTTCACCTCGGCAACCTCTTCTACCGTAGCGCCGAAGATATAGTTATTTTCCCTGCCGGCCTCTTCGCAAATTTCCACGTTTGCACCGTCCATCGTGCCAAGCGTAACCGTGCCGTTTAACATAAACTTCATATTGCCGGTGCCGCTCGCTTCCATGCCTGCCATGGAAATTTGTTCGGAAATATCGGCGGCGCACATAATTTTTTCGGCGTAGGAAACGTTATAGTTTTGCACGAACACCACGCGCATTAAATGCTGAACGGCAGGGTCGCCGTTTACCTTTTTGGCAACTTCGTTAATAAATTTAATAACCGCCTTTGCCATATAGTAACCGGGGGCAGCCTTTGCGCCGAAAATAAACGCCGTGGGCTTAAAGTTTTGAATGCTGCCGTCCTTAATGCCGTTGTAGATATACAAAATAGAAAGGCCGTTTAACAGCTGACGCTTATATTCGTGCAGACGTTTGGTTTGCACGTCAAAAATAAAATCGGGAGAAATGGCAACACCCTCGTGCTGGAAGATGTGCTTTGCAAGGCGCGCCTTGATTTCTCTTTTAATTGCGGTAAATTCGGCAAGGAATTCGTCGTCCTCCACATAAGGCATAAGGGCGGAAATTTGCGAAAGGTCGCGTTTCCAGCCGTCGCCAATGCGACTTGTGATGGCGTTTGCCATGGCGGGAGAGGAGAGCATTAACCAGCGGCGCGGCGTAATGCCGTTGGTTACGTTAATAAATTTTTCGGGGAATAATTCGTACCAGTTTTTAAAGGTGTTCGTCTTTAAAATTTCGGTATGAATGCGAGCTACGCCGTTTACCTTGCGGCAAACGTAAATGGCAAGGTTTGCCATGTGGATGCGGCCGTCCTTCATAATAAAGTAGCGGCTCGTATCTAAGCCTTGCGAAATCATATACTGTTGCAGGGTGAAAATTTGACGCCAAATTTCGGGGAGCACCTCGCGAATGGCAAATTCGTCCCACGTTTCAAGCGCCTCTGCCATAATGGTATGGTTGGTAAAGCAGAATACCTTATTTGCTACGGCAAGCGCATCTTCAAAGGTCATCCCTTCTAAAGAAAGCAAGCGGAGCAGCTCCGGAATGGCGAGAACAGGGTGGGTGTCGTTTAATTGCAGGGTGATGAAATCGGAAAGCTCCGAAAGGGGCTTGTTCGTCTTTTTATACTTGCGCAAAAGGTCCTGAAGGCTTGCCGAGCAAAGGAAATATTGTTGGCGCAAACGCAGCATTTTCCCCGCAAGCGTGTTATCGTTGGGATAAAGCACGTCGGTAATTTTAGTTGCTTCGAAGTTGCGGCGAGCAATTTCTTCGCCACGCATATCGTTAAAGAGATGGAAATCGAACTCTTGTACCGGTTCGCTTTGCCAAAGGCGCAGGGTATTTACCGTTTCGCCGCCGTAGCCGATTACGGGCATATCGTAAGGAACGGCGCGCACCGTTTGGTCGGCAAAGGAAATTAAAACGGAATCGCGCTCGGTACGCACGCTCCACGGGTCGCCCCATTTTAGCCAGTCGTCCCCTTCTTCCTTTTGAAAACCGTTTTCAAAGGTTTGGCGGAACAAGCCGTAGCGATAGCGCAAGCCGTAGCCGTCCATACGAATACCGATCGTTGCGCCCGATTCTAAATAGCAAGCGGCAAGTCTGCCAAGGCCGCCGTTGCCAAGGGCGGCATCCTCCACCTCTTCAAAGCGGTTGATATCTACGCCGCGCTCCTTTAATACCGTTCTTACCTCTTCTAGCGCGCCCAGGCTTTGCAGGTTTGCAAACACGCTGCGCCCCACCAAAAACTCGGCGGAAAGATAGCCACAACGCTTGCCCGTATCGTTTTTGGTCTTTTGCCAAGCGGTGGCTATGGACTGCATTGCCGCTTTGGATAAGGCGTTATAAAGCTCCTTCGTGGTGGCGGTTTTTAAGGCGCATCCGTATTCGTTTTGTAAAATTTCTTCTGTCTTTTTAACGATTTCGTTCATTTATAACCTCTTATAACGCGATGCTAAATCGCGCAGAAAAATTGATAGCTCTTGGGTAAAATCTTCCCCCGTAAAGCGGTAGCTCCAATTTGCGGGCGATACGGTAGAGGGGAAGTTAATGCGCGCCTCTGCCCCCAGCGCAAGGGCGTCCCACAAGGGAAGGATACAAATATTTGCCTTGCTTGCGTAAAGCAACCTTACGGCAGATAGGGTAAGCGCTTTGGGCGAATGATCTTCGGGCAAAGGAAAATAGGGCTCGCATTCTCTTTTAAGGACGGAAACAATCCATTCCCGATCGGGGAAGTTTTCGATAAACGCGCGTAGCGGCTCGTTATCGTGCGTGCCGGTATAGGCTATGCAATGCGTAGGATAAGCGGAAGGCACGTGCGGACAAGCAGGTGAGCCGTCGAACCCAAAGGAAAGCACGCGCATACCGGGGTAGCCCGTGAGCTCCATTAAGCGGTAAACGCCTTCGTCCAGCGTGCCGAGGTCCTCTGCCACGATGGCGTTTTGCCATTCGGGAAGAAAGAGCTTTTCCTTTGGTCCGTGTTGCCAAAGCCCTTCCCTTGCGCTTTCCGCGCCTACGGGTACGGCAAAATAGCGGTCGAACCCACGGAAATGGTCGATGCGAAGAAGATCGTACAGAGTCAGCGCACTTGCAATGCGGGCACGCCACCAGCGGTAACCGTCCTCCTCCATTTTATTCCAATTGTAAAGGGGGTTGCCCCAAAGTTGGCCGTCCTCGGAAAAAGCGTCGGGCGGAACGCCTGCTACTGCAGTTGGGTTTTTATCCTCGTCCATTAAAAACAGTTCGTTGCCGTATTTCCATACCTCTGCGCTATCCATGGCAACGTAAAGGGGCATATCTCCCATTACGGCAATCCCTTGGGCGTTTGCATAGGCTTTTAGGGCCTTCCATTGCTTTAAGAAAATAAACTGCGTAAACTGCCAAAATAAAAGGCTTTCTCGATGCGTGTGCGCGTAAAGGCGCATACGTTCCTCGTTATAATTGCGAAACTCCTCCGGCCATTCCTGCCAAGCGCGGTGCGAAAAACCTTCCTTTAGCGACATAAAAAGCGCAAAGTCGTCGTACTTTCCAGCGGCAACAAAGGCTTGAAAGTCCTTGTCCTCCCTATCAAAGCGTGCAAACGCTTTTTTAAGCACGGCAACCTTTTTTTCAAACAGTTTGCCGTAATCTACGCGGCGAGGATGGGTAATAAACTCTTCTGCGGCGTAATCTTCCGCAGTTAAAAGCCCTTCTTCTACTAGCGTTTGCAAATCGATAAAATAATAGTTGAGCGCCTCGGAAGAGCAGGATTGATAGGGGCTATCGCCGTAGTTGGTGGGCACGAGGGGCAATACCTGCCACAGCGAAAAGCCGCTTTGTTTGATATAATCGATAAAACGGTAGGCGTCTTTTCCCAGCGTTCCGATTCCTTCCTTTGACGGAAGGGCGGAAACGGGCATCAGTACGCCTGCAATTCTCGTTTGCAGCACACGGCTTTCCTCCTCGCTATTTTCGTTGTTTATTATATTACCGTAATAGTATAACATAAAACCCCCCTGAAACAAAATACTTTTATGCAATAAAAAAGAAAATACCTCTTCTTTCTCTCTTTTTCCACCGTTTTTAAGCTTTTAGCTCTATTTTTTATTTTACCCTATTTCCCCCTTTTTTAACTTTGGAAAAAGAAAAAAGACCAACGAAAAACCTTCGTTAGTCTTTTTTTATGAAAGGAAAGCCCTTTGCACGTAAAACTTATCCGTTTCGGCCAACCTATGCCGTTACTTTTTTATCACTTTTTTGCACCAGCTGCGTTTTCCGCACGCGGGGCATTTTAAGTAACGGGTAGTTCCTCGATGCATCGCATTGAGCGCTTGGGCGTAGGTAGGAACGATTTCATAACCGCAATGCTTGCATTTGTAAGCGCCTACGCTTATCTCCAGCTTTAATGCGTAAAAACAAGGAATTAAAAACACGACGCAAATTGCTAGTATTGCGGCGAGCATCCACGGGCCTTCGGGAACGAAATAAGCTACAAGCATCAGCCCGCCGATAAGCGCTACCATGCTAACGGACATAATAATCCACATCGCCGTCCAAACCGTTTTGTTTTTCCGCTCTAGCTCCTTTGCCATTTCCAAAAGAAGTTGCTCGCTATTTTGATTGTTTTCCATACTGATTTTCTCTCCACTTAATAATTCGTTTACGCTGATACCGAGAATGCCGCAAAGCTCTAACATAATGGCGGTATCGGGCATGGCAATTCCTCTTTCCCATTTGGAAATTGCCTTATCCGTAATACCCAGCTTTTCAGAAAGCTGTATTTGCGTTAAATTTTTCGCTTTTCTGCATTCGGCAATCAATTTTCCTATTTTAATTTGATCCATAAATTGCCTCCTTTCGTTTACAGTATAGCGTAAAATTCTTAAAAAGTACACCTACCGTCGGTTTAGTGGAGAGAAATAAACCAACGGTAGAGTAAAAATCTTTATTTTTTTCGGTTTGCCCCGTATGGTTTAGGAGCTTTGGGGTTGAAAATTCTTTCCAAAAGGAAACGCACTTATTCCTTGGGGTTGTGGGCAATATAGCCGCGCTCCTCGTAGCGGTCTAATTCCTCTTCGATAAAGGGCCAAATAGAGGGCATTGCCACCTTAACGGGGTGCAAGCGTTTTTCCACCATGGCGCGGGTAGCGTCGCAAAGCTTCCAGGTATGGCCGCCCGTGGAAAGGTTTAACATGAAGGGTTGAAAGCGATCCATAGCGTTTGCAAAAAGCGATTCTTTAGTTTTTCCCTCTTCAAACTCGTCCCAGTAGGCGCGGAATTCCGCCCTTTGATCGTCGGGTAAAATGGCAAACAGCTCGTCTGCCGCCTTTTTTTCACGCTCTAATTTCCCTACGTTGGCAGCTGCGTCAAAGGCAAAGGTGTCGCCGGCGTACACCTCAATTAAATCGTGGCAAACGCAAAGGCGCAAAGCGTGCGAAATATCCGTACCCTCGGGCGCGTATTCGGCAAGCAGCATGGCGCAAACCGCCATATGCCAGCTGTGCTCGGCATCCGTTTCGTTGCGCGATTTATCCACCAAAATATTTTTGCGGTAAACGCTTTTCATTTTATCAATTTCCAAAACAAAGCGGATTTGCCGCTGCAATCTTTCATAAGAAACTTCCATTTTGCACCTCTTACTATTTGGTCATAAGCACCTTTTGTTTTATTATAACAAAGAACGGCAAAAACCGCAAGCATTGCCCGTAAAAATTTAAAAAGAAAAGAATTGCGGGGCGCAGCGGACAGAGTGTGGAATGCGATATGCTCGGGAAAAGAGCCCCGCCCTTTTTTACAAAAAGAAAACGGATACCGCTTGGGTATCCGTTTTTTTTGCAATTATTCAGCAGCGTAAACGCTTACTTGCTTTTTGTCTTTGCCTACGCGTTCAAATTTTACTTTGCCATAGATTAAAGCAAACAACG
>JAFOHH010000126.1 GCA_017421905.1 Clostridia bacterium | reverse complement strand
GGCTTTAGGTCGCAAGATATAATCTTCCGCCTTGCGCGGAATAGAAAAGAACCGAAGCTCCCTTCCATCTTGCGCGGAAAAGGGAACTAACCACTTCCGCCTTGCGCGGAAAAGGGAATTAACCACTTCCGCCTTGCGCGGAAAAGGGATTATTTTTTGGGGATAAGGCGCACGTTTTTGCAGTTTTCGGTATAATGCGTTTCCACGCCGCAAAGGGGCTCTCCCGAAAGGGTTAAATGCGCGTTATTTTTTACGAGCACGTTTTTCGAGCTTTTTGCAAACAGCAGCATTTTATCCTGCGTTTTAACCACGTTATTTACCATACGGATATTGCGGCAATAGTGCTTGTTTCCCTCCTCGTACGGATAGCTAGGTACTACGCCGACAGCCGCGCCGCCGTATTGATGGCAACAATCCTCAAACACGTTGTTTTTAATGAGAAGGTTGGTTACGCCGCCCGATTCGTACCAATACAAGTTTTCGACAGAAACCTCCACACCGCTGCTGCTGGTGGAAAAATAGCAGCCCTTAACCACTGCCTTTTTGCGGGTTGCAACGAGCGCGCCGCGCGGGCGGTTATTGCGCACGGTGCAGTTTATCATTTGAAATTTGGGTTGACGGGTATAATTTTCTGCCTGGTCGCCCACCGTTACGCCCGATAATTTGCCTTTTACGACGATTTCCACACAATCCTTTGCCACAAGACGGGAGGAAAGAATTTTCGCCCTGCAGACGGGTTGTAGGCTTTTTTTGCGGTAAAAGATAACCGTATCGCCGGGGAGGTATACGTTTATTTCCTGCTGTTGGTGGTGGAAAAGACGCAAGCGAACTTCCTTTCCGTTTACCGAAACAACGTCGGTAAAAATGCTATGTACGTTGGTGCCGTCGTCCAGCATATTTTCAAAATAGCAATTATCCAGCTTTACCGTACCCGTGCAGGCGATAAAGTGGGTAGCATCGGCATTGGCGGTAACGAGCCCGTGGCGAGCCTCTCCCAGCCGGCAAGAAACGCGGGTAAGCGTTACGTTTTTGCAAAGCTGGCAATTTACGCCAAACGAGGGGCTGTGATAAATTTCCAAATCGGTAACGGTAAGCCCGTTTACACCGCTGGCGAACACCGTGTTGGCGTTGCGCTTTTCGCCGTAAAATACAATTTCCGCCCCAACGGGAAATTCTTGCATTTCCTTGCCGTAGATGCGGAGGGTTTTCGGGGCAATTTCCTCTACGAAAAAGAGCTCCTTTTCCGTTTGATCGGGAGCGGGTGCGCTAAAACGCACCACGCGGCATTGACTATCCCTTAAAACGCGCTTTTTCTCTGCATCGAAGGCTTGCCATAGGCTAGGAGCGTTTTCGTCAAAGCGAACTTCCGCATCTCCTATTTTTTGCACGAGGGTCGTGCCGTCGAAATAATATTCGTTTTGCGGCAAAAGGGCAAGGTCTAAATAGCTTTCGGTTGAAGAAACCACCCTACCTTGCAAATAAAATGCCTTTTCGTAGTCTACGGTAAAGCCCTTTATGGTAATTTTTTTGCCGCCGTCGATAATAAAGGGGGAAATTCTGCCGTGCAGCATCAGCGTACTGCCGTTCCCCTCTATCGTAACGTTTTCTTGGTTCTTTAAATAAAAAGCAATGCTTTTAACGCCTGCATCGCAGTTGGAAACGGCGTAATAGGCTTTATCCGTTTGCTCCTCGTAAACGTGGTAAACGCCCTTTTCAAAGGAAAACACGTCGCCGTAAGCGGCAGAGCGCAGGTCTTTTTTCATTTGTGCATAGTTAAAGGTTTGTGAATTGTAGCAAAACTTCATTGTTTTTCTCCCAAACAAATAGTTGTTAATACGGATTTTATTATACCAAACGGCGGAAAAACTTTCCATCGTTTTTTGCGACTTTTTTTATGGCGTTTTGTTGCAGCGCATTACAAGTTGCAACAATAAGCTTTTTCCCTTAAAAATGAAAACGCCCAAACGGGCGTTTATAATTAGAAAGAGGTTTTAATGGTTTTTAAGAGGTCCTTATTGCCGCAAACCGCACCTGCACCGATAACTGCGGAAAGCTCGGGAGCATCGGCAACGGTTACGGGCATATCCAAACGATCCTTATGGGAAAGATATTCTGCCATGCCGGGAACTTTAGACGTTCCGCCCGTTACCATAATACCCGTACGGCTGATTTCTGCAGAAACCTCGGCAGGGAGCTTGGAAAGCACCATGCGTACTACTTCTACCACCTTATCGAAATAGAGCTTCATAGGCTCGTAAATATCCGAAGAGGAAAGCGCAATAGAGCGCGGACGACCCGTTTCGATATCTCTTCCGTTTACTACCGTTTGGGTGGAATCGCCCGCAATTAAGCTACCGATTTGCTGTTTTAAGCGTTCGGCAGTTAAAAGGCCTATTTTCATGCGTTCGTGAAAGGCGATATAGTCGATGAGCTGCGCATCGATATTAGAGCCGCCAAGCGATAGCGAAAGCCCTGCGATGATGCCGTCTAGCGACAGCGCGGCAATGTTGGTGATGCCGCCGCCCATATCTACGATAAAGCAGGGCGATTCTTCGGTAAGGGGAACGTTCATGCCAAGCGCCGCGCAAACGGGATTTTGCACGAAAGTATAGTGGGAAATCCCCGCACCCTTCAGCGCCATACCAAGGCGGTACTGTTCTGCCTCGCCAAGGCCGCAAGGAACGGTTACGAGCGCGGAGGAAACGCGTTCGCTCGACTGCACCTTTTTAAGGAAGGAGGAAAGCATTTCTACCGCCATACGTTCGCTAACGACAGCCCCTTCGACAATGGGGCAAACGATGGAGGTATGCTCCGCCGTTTTGCCGATTAATTTTTTAGCGTCGATACCCACGGCCTTTACCGTGCGCTTTTCGCCTGCGGCAACGGCAACGACGCTGGGTTCGCAAAGCACTACGCCTGCGCCCAAGCGATAAATTTTGGTGTTGGAAGAACCGATATCGATTGCAATCATTCCCTTTTTCATAACACACCCTCCTCTATTAAAAGGCTTTTCATTAATTCGGTAGGAAAGCCAACGACGTTATCGTAGCTGCCCACGTATTCTTTTACGAGCGGAAACCCGTCCTGTATGCCGTACGCGCCCGCTTTATCCAAGGGGCTGCCCGTAGCGACGTACCGTTCGATTAACTCTTCGCTGAGCGAATGAAAACGCACCGTGGTAATATCGCAAAGAACGCGGCTTATCCGTTCGCCCAAAAAGGCAACGCCCGTTATAACCTGATGCGATTTACCCGATAAGGCGCGGAGCATACGCTTTGCGTCCTCGCTATTTTGGGGCTTGCCTAAAATTTCGCCGTTTAGGGCAACGATGGTATCGCTACCGATAACTACGGCTTTCTCCTGCAAACGAGCTTTTACCTCGCGCGCTTTTTGCTCTGCGCGCAGCATTGCCGTTTGAGAAGGATTTGCGCCCTCTGCCGATTCCTCCCCTTCCGCACCGATAATTTCAAATTGCGGAAGAAGGGTTGCAAGCAGCTGCTTTCTCCGTGGAGAAAGGCTGGCCAGTACGACTTTCATAACTCTCCTATCGCGCGGAAAACATTTCCCCGCGCAAACGTTTGATAAGCAAAAACCAAACCGCGCGCGCGGTTTGGTATTGCGATTTTATGGATTAGTTGGAAGCGTTTCTCTTTTACGTTACCCTTATCGGATAAGAGGAAAGCCTTTCCCTATTGTTGCGTTTAACGCTTTTTGCGTTTCGCTTTGCTTTTTGGCTTTCGCTTTGCGCCGCTAAAACGGTGCGCAAAATTATTCGGCAGAACCGTTTTCTTCGGGAGCGCCAGCCTCTTGTGCTACGGCTGTGGTTTCCTCCGCTACGGGAGCGGTTTCTTCTGCCACGGGAGTAGTTTCACCCTCTGCTATTTCTCCTTCTTCCGGTTCGTCTTCTTCCCTCGGAGCAATTGCCACGTTGGAAATTTTGGTGTTTTCTACGCGCATAATGCGTACGCCTTGGGTATCTCTGCCGATTTTGCTGATTTGATTTGCATGAATGCGGATAACGATGCCGTTTTCGCAAATCATCATAACGTCGTTATCTTCTTTAACTTGCTTTAAGCTTACGAGAAGGCCCGTTTTTGCGTTGAATACGCCCGCCTTGATACCCTTGCCGGCACGGGTTTGTAAACGGTAATCCTCTACCGGGGAGCGTTTTCCGTAGCCGTTTTCGGTAATGGTAATAATTTCCGCATCAGGCTGTAAAATAACCATATCTACAACGTAGTCGCCTTCCGCCAGTTCGATGCTTCTTACGCCGTGCGTATCTCTACCCATGGGGCGAACGTCGTTTTCGCTAAAGCGGATACATTTACCGTTGTGAGATGCAACGATAATTTCATTATCGCCGCCGGATACCTCTACTTGAATGAGGGAATCGCCTTCGTTTAAGCTGATGGCAATTTTACCCACCTTGCGGATGCTTTCAAATTCGGAAAGGGCGGTCTTTTTAATAAGGCCTTGCGCCGTTGCCATAACGAGATAGCCTTCTGCCGCGGTGTCCTTGGTTCTGGGAACGACTGCCGTTACCTTTTCCCCTTCGGAAACCTGCAACAGGTTAACCATTGCTCTGCCGCGGGCGTTCTTTTGCGCCTCGGGCACTTCAAAGCCCTTAATTGCGTAAACCTTACCAAAGTTGGTAAAGAAGAGCACGTCGTCGTGCGTGGAGCATACGAACATTCTTTCTACGAAGTCTTCATCCTTCGTCTTATGCGCCGTTACGCCCCTACCGCCGCGGTTTTGCGCGCGGTATTCGTCTACCGCAATACGCTTGATATAGCCTGCGTGCGTCATGGAAATAACAACGTCTTCCTCTTCAATTAAGTCTGCATCTAACAAGTCGCCGTCGGCAACGGAAATTTCCGTTCTGCGTTCGGAGGGGTATTTTTCCTTAATTTCGGTAAGATCGTTTTTAACGATAGCCATTACGCGGCTTTCGCTTGCTAAAATATCCTTAAAGTCGGCAATTTGGTCGATGAGGTTTTGTTGTTCGGCTTGCAGTTTTTCTACTTCGAGAGAGGTTAAGCGTTGCAAGCGCATATCGAGAATTGCCCCTGCCTGCTTATCGGAAAGCTCAAAGCGTTGCATAAGCTTTGCAGTTGCATCGGGACGGTCTTTAGAAGCTTTTAAGGTAGCAACGACTTCGTCGATGTTGGCAAGCGCGATGATAAGACCGTTTACGATATGCTCGCGTTCTTCCGCCTTTTCAAGATCGTACTTGGTGCGGCGCTCGATAACTTCCTTTTGGTGCAGGATATAGTAATGCAAGCATTCCTTTAAGGAAAGAACCTTGGGTTCGCCATTGACGAGGGCAAGCAAGGTAATACCGTTGGAAACCTGCAAGTTGGTGTGCTTAAAGAGTGTGTTGAGAACGACTTGCGCGTTTGCATCGCGCTTTACGTCGATTACGATGCGCATACCGTCGCGGTCGGAGTTATCCTGAATGTCGGAAATACCTTCGATTTTCTTGTCCTTTACGTAATCGGCAATCGTTTCGATAAGCTTTGCCTTGTTTACTTGGTAAGGGAGTTCGGTTACGATAATGCGGTTGCGCGTGCCGTTGTTGAATTCTTCAATTTCCGTTTTTGCGCGGAGCACGACGCCGCCGCGACCGGTGCGGTAAGCTTGATTAATAGCGGTACGGCCCATAATGATGCCGCCCGTGGGATAGTCGGGCGCAGGAACGTAGTTCATGAGCTCTTCTACCGTAATTTCGGGATTATCGATGAGCGCGATGGTTGCATCGATACATTCTACGAGGTTGTGGGGAGGAATGCTGGTTGCCATACCAACGGCGATACCGTCCGCACCGTTTACGAGCAGGTTGGGGAAACGTGCGGGAAGAACGGTGGGTTGCATGAGCGTATCGTCGAAGTTGGGGTAGGAGTCTACCGTTTCCTTATCGATTTCGCGCAGCATTTCCGATGCGAGCTTGGAAAGGCGCGCCTCGGTATAACGCATAGCAGCGGCGGAGTCGCCGTCTACCGAACCGAAGTTTCCGTGCCCGTCGATAAGCGGGAAGTTAATGGAAAAGCTTTGCGCCAAGCGTACGAGAGCATCGTATACCGAGCTGTCGCCGTGGGGGTGGTATTTACCGAGTACGTCACCGACGATACGGGCGCATTTACGGAAGGGTTTATCGTGCGTGATGCCCAGCTCGTTCATAGAATACAAAATTCTTCTGTGAACGGGCTTTAAGCCGTCGCGAACGTCGGGAATCGCACGGGAAACGTTTACCGCCATAGCGTAGGCGATAAACGATTTTTTCATTTCGTCTTCTACGTTTACGTTTTTAATGATGGTTTTTTCGAGTATCTGTTTAAACTCTTCTTTCAATTCGGGTTTTACGTCTTTTTTAGCCATAACCATCCCTCCTTAAATATCCAAATCGGTTACGAGCTTAGCGTTTTGCTCGATAAAGCTGCGGCGCATTTCAGGACGTTCGCCCATCAGCACGGAGAAAATTTCGTCCGCCGCCATAGCGTCTTCCAAGGTCATACGAATCAGCGTACGCGTTTCGGGGTTCATAGTCGTTTCCCAAAGCTGCTCGGGGTTCATTTCACCAAGACCTTTATAGCGTTGAATTTCCGCCTTTCTGCCGATGGACTCCAAATATTCGTCTAATTCCTTATCCGAATAAATGTATTTATCCACCTTGTTTTTGGTTACCTTATAAAGGGGCGGATGCGCTGCGTAAACGTGGCCTTTTTCAAGGAGCGGGCGCATAAAGCGATAGAAGAAGGTGAGCATTAAGATGCGAATGTGGCTACCGTCTACGTCCGCGTCGGTCATACAAATAATGCGGTCGTAGCGCAGCTTGGATTCGTCGAAATCCTCGGAAATGCCACAGCCAAACGCCGTAATCATCGCTTTGATTTCTTCATTTTCCAACACGCGGTTGAGGCGAGCCTTTTCTACGTTTAAAATTTTACCGCGAAGGGGCAAAATAGCTTGGAAGCGACGGTCGCGTCCCTGCTTTGCAGAGCCGCCTGCGGAGTCGCCTTCGACAAGGTAAATTTCGCAAAGAGCGGCGTCTTTAGAAGAGCAGTCGGAAAGCTTGCCGGGGAGGGTGGTGCTTTCGAGCGCGCCCTTTCTTCTCGTCGTTTCACGGGCGAGGCGGGCTGCCTCTCTTGCACGCTGTGCGGTTACGCATTTTAAAACGAGCTCTTTCGTAACGGAGGGCGTTTCTTCTAAAAACGTACCGAGCCCTTCGGTTACCGCTTTGCTTACGTGCGCGCGCATTTCGCTGTTGCCGAGCTTGGTTTTAGTTTGCCCTTCGAACTGCGGCTCGGTAAGCTTTACGGAAATGATGGCGGTAAGCCCTTCGCGAATGTCCTCGCCGGAAAGCTTATCGTCTTCCTTTAATACGTTTAATTTTTTACCTGCATCGACTACCACGCGGGAAAGTGCGGCTTTAAAGCCGTCTACGTGCGTGCCGCCTTCTTCGGTATTAATGTTGTTGGCAAAGCCGTAAATTTGTTCGGAATAGCCGTCGTTATATTGCAGGGCGATTTCTACCGTGTCGTCGCCGTAATGCGCTTCGAAATACAAGGGCGCATCGAACATGCACTTACGTTCTCTATTTAAGTCTTCTACAAAGTGGGTGATACCGCCTTCGTAGCCGAATTCGTCGCGACGCTCTTTGCCCTCTCTCTTATCTTC
>JAFOHH010000125.1 GCA_017421905.1 Clostridia bacterium | reverse complement strand
GCCGCGGCTTTTTGCCGCTTTTACCACGTCAATAACGCGGTCCGTCGTATGATGGCCGCTTGCGAGGGTATGAATATGTGCGTCGAAAACAAACATAAACGCTCCTAAAATGCTGGGCGAATGGGCCGCACAAGTGGGCTTTTTCGCTTTTTGTCATATTCTTACCATAGTATGCGCTATTTTTGCCCGTTTGTCAACTGTTTTTGCGGTTTTATGCGTGATTTTTATAAAAAACCACACCCAAAACAACACAAAACACGAAAGAAACCAAAAAAATTAACAAATATTTGTTGTTTCCTGTTGACATTAGGCAAAGAATGCGATATAATATAGCTAGAATCAACCGTGGGGGACTTTCCGCCTTTTTACGCCGCCCCTTTACCAAAGGTAAAATGCGGCGCGGTAAAACCCCAAAATCCCCTACGAAAGCATATCGGCTATTATCCGAAAAGGAGAATACTATGGCAACATTTTACAGCAAGGATATTGAAAAAAGCCCCCGCATCGCGCGCATTATCGAGCGTACCTACGCCAAAATGCCCGTAATTGAAAGCGCACGCGCCAAGCTGATTACCGAATCGTACAAGCAAACGGAAGGCGAACCTATGGTCATTCGTCGTGCCCGTGCGTTCGAGCATATCTTAAAAAATATTCCCATCATTATTAGAGAGGAAGAGCTCATCGTCGGCTCTACCACCCTTGCGCCGCGCGGTTGTCAAACCTATCCCGAATTTTCCTACGAATGGTTAGAAGGGGAATTCGATACGGTAGAAAAGCGCTCGGCAGACCCCTTCTTTATTGCGGAAGACACCAAAAGAGAGTTAAAAGCCGCCAACGCTTACTGGAAGGGCAAAACCACAAGCGATCTCGCCCTTTCTTACATGTCCGAAGAGGCGAAAAACGGCATTTCCCACAACGTGTTTACGGTAGGTAACTATTTCTATAACGGCGTTGGCCACGTAACCGTTAAGTACGGCGAGGTTCTTGCCATCGGCTACCGCGGTATTCTCAATAAAATTGCGGCAGAACGTGCTAAAATGCGCGTTTCGGACGGCAACTACTGCAAAAAATCCCATCTTTTAGAGGCGATGGAAATTTCCTGCAAGGCGGTTATTCACTACGCAAACCGTTACGCTGCGCTCGCCCTCGATATGGCGAAATCGGCAAGCGGAACGAGAAAAGAAGAACTGCTTACCATTGCTAAAAACTGTGCAAACGTTCCCGAAAACGGCGCAAAAACCTTCCACGAGGCGTGCCAATCCTTCTGGTTCGTACAACAGCTGTTACAGTTAGAGTCCTCCGGCCACTCCATTTCCCCTGGCCGTTTCGACCAATATATGTACCCCTATTACAAGGCGGATTTGGACCGCGGCGCACTCACGCGTGAACAAGCGCAAGAGCTGGTAGACTGCATTTGGATTAAGTTTAACGACTTAAACAAGTGCCGCGACGCAGCCTCGGCAGAGGGCTTTGCAGGGTACAGCCTCTTCCAAAACCTCATCGTAGGCGGTCAAAACGAAGAAGGGCAGGACGTAACCAACGACCTTTCCTTTATCTGTATGACGGCAAGCAAGCACACCATGCTGCCCCAGCCCTCCCTTTCGGTGCGCGTTTGGAACGGTACTCCCCACGAATTTATGTTAAAAGCGGCAGAGGTTACCCGCACGGGTGTTGGCCTTCCCGCTTATTATAACGACGAAGTTATCATCCCCTCGCTTATGACGCGCGGCTTAACGCTGGAAGATGCGCGCGACTATAATATTATCGGCTGTGTAGAACCGCAAAAATCGGGTAAAACGGAAGGCTGGCACGACGCGGCGTTCTTTAATATGTGTCGCCCGCTGGAGCTCGTTTTCTCCAACGGTGTAGACGGCGGCGTGCAGGTCGGCCCGAAAACGGGAGAGGTTTCCACCTTTACCACCTTCGAGCAGTTCTACGATGCATACAAAAAGCAAATGATTTTCTGGATCGAAGCGCTCGTAAATGCCGATAACGCGGTAGATATGGCGCACGCAGAGCGTTGCCCCCTCCCGTACGAATCTTGCATGGTAGACGATTGCATTTCGCGCGGACTTTCCTTGCAAGAGGGCGGTGCGGTGTATAACTTTACCGGTCCGCAGGGCTTTGGTATCGCCAACATGGCAGATAGCTTGTATGCGATTAAAACGCTCGTTTACGATCAAAAGAAAATTACGATAGAAGAATTAAAATCCGCCCTTGCTTCTAACTTTGGCGAAGGTGCGGTTTCTAATGAAGATGCGGCTAAAATTGCCGTAGCCGTAGCAAGCCAGCTTGCGGCGGCAGGTAAAAAGGTGGACGACGCCACCGTGGCAAGCATCGTTGCGGCGGTAACTGCCAAGGGCTCTTCGCAAAACGCAGCGCGCTACCAAGAAATCAGAGAGCTGATTAACGAAGTACCCAAGTTTGGCAACGACCTCCCCGAGGTAGACGCCTTTGCGCGCGACGTAGCCTATACCTATACCAAACCCTTATTAAATTATAAAAATCCGCGCGGTGGCGTATTCCAAGCAGGGCTTTATCCCGTATCGGCAAACGTGCCCCTCGGCGCACAAACGGGCGCAACGCCCGATGGCAGACTTTCCGGTCGCCCCGTTGCAGACGGCGTTTCTCCCTCTGCCGGCAAGGACGTAAACGGTCCTACCGCGGCGGCAAACTCGGTATCCCGTCTCGATCACGGCATTGCCTCTAACGGCACGCTCTTCAACCAAAAATTCCACCCCTCCGCTCTTTCGGGCAGAGATGGTTTAGAAAACTTCGTTGCCCTCATTCGCACCTATTTCGATCAAAAGGGCAGCCACATGCAGTTCAACGTCGTCTCGCGCGAAACGTTGCTCGAAGCGCAAAAGTATCCCGAAAAATACAAGCACCTCGTCGTGCGCGTTGTAGGATATAGCGCTCTCTTTACCACACTCTCTCGCTCCTTGCAGGACGATATTATTGCAAGAACGGAGCAAGCCTTCCGCGGCTAACGAAAAGCGGACCCCTCGCCGTTGGGTGGCCGTGTAAAGCGGAAACGGCTAAAATAAACGTAAGGCAAACGAAATGGATTACGAAAACGTAAAAGGAAGAATATTCGATATCCAACGCTATTCCATACACGACGGAAAGGGCATTCGCACCATCGTCTTTTTAAAGGGCTGTGTGTTGCGCTGCCGCTGGTGCTGTAATCCCGAATCGCAGGAGTACGACGTACAAACCATGCGCGTTGCGGGCAAGCCGAAAATTATCGGCAAGGACGTTACGGTAGCCGAAGTAATGGAAACGGTGGAAAAGGATCGCGGCTATTATCGCAGAACGGGCGGCGGACTCACCCTTTCGGGTGGGGAATGCCTCTGTCAGCCCGATTTTTGCGAGGCGCTTTTGGCAAGCGCAAAGCAGCGCGGTATTTCCACGGCGATAGAAAGTATGGCGTGCGCGGAGTGGAGCGTTATCGAACGCATGCTGCCCCACCTCGATACCTATCTTATGGATATCAAACATATGCGTCCCGATAAGCACAGAGAGTTTACGGGAAAATCGAACGAGCTAATGCTCGCAAACGCTAAAAGGGTGGCGGAAAGCGGAAAAACCCAGCTGGTTATTCGCGTTCCCGTCGTCCCCACCTTCAACGCTACGGAAGAAGAAATCGGCGCAATCGCCGCCTTTGCAGATAGCCTTCCCGGCGTAAAAAAAATGCACCTTCTCCCTTATCACAGATTAGGGCAGGATAAATACGACGGTCTTGGCAGGAACTACGAAATGGCGCATATCACGCCGCCTACCGAAGACCTTATGCAAAAGCTCGAAGCGGCCGCCCGCAAACGCTTTAAGGGCGACGTTCAACTCGGGGGATAAATTATGGATCTCAAACAACTTATTAACTCTTCAGAAGAAAAACTGCGCATCGTACAGGAGCTCGTTCCCGGTAAACAAATATCCATTGCGCACGTCATTGCCAATCCCGACCCCGTGCTTTATACCAAGCTGGGGCTCGATCCCACCAAAGATTACCATCACGACGCAATCGGTATCGTAACCATTTCCCCTGCGGAATCGGCCATCATCATTGCAGATATCGCCTTAAAAGCGTCGGGCGCAGAACTGGGCTTTGTAGACCGTTTTTCGGGTACGCTTATCATGACGGGTCAGGTTTCCGAAGTTATTTCTTCGCTTACCGCGCTTGTAGAATATTCCGAAAAAACGTTGGGCTTTACCGTGTGCCCCATCACGAAAACCTAATGCGTAAAATGATTTTAATGGGCAGGGTAGCAAGCGGAAAAACCACGCTCACCCAAGCCCTTCGCAGCGAAACCATTCACTACCATAAAACGCAGTATATCAACAATTACGACGTAGTGGTAGATACCCCGGGCGAGTACGCCGAACAGCGCACCCTAGCCCACGCCCTTGCCTTATACGCGTACGAGTGCGACGTGGTTGGATTTTTAATTGCCGCTAACGAGCCTTATTCGCTATTCGAGCCGGGCTGTGCCGCCTGCGCAAACCGTCCCGTAATCGGCATCATTACAAAGGTAAACGCCCCCGATGCAAACCTCGTTGCAACCGAAAACTGGCTGCGCATTGCAGGGGTAAAGGATATCTTCCACGTCGATAGCGTAACGGGGGAAGGTCTTGCGGAAATTTTTGAATATTTGGCGGAAGAAGGCGACCAGCTCCCCTGGCTTGCGCAAAAGCGTCAAAAAGAGCAAAAAGATTGTGGAAAACAACCCCAAAACAACAAAAAACCAAAAAGTTCAGCGCAAAAACCACAAAAAACCGCAAAAAAGTAGGCAAAAACCCAAAAAATATTCCAATTTTTGTTGACTTTTGTTGGGATTTGTATTATAATAGAAGTAGAAAGTGGGGAAGGGGGAAAATTTCGCCTCAAAACCATTGAAACAATACAGAAAAAAATATCATATGTCAGGAGAAAAACTATGGTAAACGAATACGAAATTAAAAAACAAATTTGTGAAATCGGCAAACGTATTTACGACAACGGCATGGTTGCTTCTAACGACGGTAACATCTCCGTTAAGTTAAACGACCACGAATTCCTCTGCACGCCCACCGGCGTAAGCAAGGGCTTCATGACGCCCGAATACATCTGCAAAGTAGATGAAAACGGCCGCGTACTGCAAGCAAATCCCGGTTTCAAACCCTCTTCCGAAATTAAAATGCACATGCGTGTGTATAAAGAACGTCCCGACGTTAACGCAGTCGTTCACGCACACCCCATTTATGCTACCAGCTTTGCAATTGCGGGTATTCCCTTAACGCAACCCATCATGCCCGAAGCTGTTATCGCACTCGGCTGTGTTCCCATCGCAGAATACGGCACTCCCTCTACCGAAGAAATTCCCGACGCAGTTTCCAAGCACGTTCAATATTTCGACGCAGTTCTTTTGGAAAACCACGGCGCACTTTCTTATTCTGATTCCTTGCTTGCAGCATACCACAAAATGGAATCGCTTGAATTCTACGCACGTCTCCTTTACAATGCTAAAATGCTCGGCGGCCCGAAGGAACTTTCCAAACAACAAGTAGAACGCTTGTACGAAATCCGTCGTCAATTCGGCATGAAGGGTCGTCACCCTGCAGACCTTTGCCCCAACGCTAAAGAAGGCAAGCCCAGCTGCCACTCCTGCGGCGGTTCTTGCGGCGGCAACTGCACCTGTGGCAACGACGATGCAGATTTAATTGCAGAAATTACCAAAAAGGTAATGGCTCAACTCGGAAAATAAGCATATGAACGGATCGCTCGAAAAAACCGTCCGCGCGGTGGTAGAAACCGTGCTTGCGACGAAAAACGAGTTGACCCTTGCCGATGCCGAGGCTCTTTCCGCCGCCGTTGAACGCCGCGCGAAAGAAATGGGCATGAAAATCGTCACCGCGGTGTGCGATGCAGGGGGTAACCCCTTGCTCCTCCACCGTATGGAAGGCGCGTTTATTGCCAGTTGCGATATCGCGGCAAACAAAGCGTTTACCTCGGTTGCGCTGAAAATGCCAACCAGCGACCTTGCAACCCTCGCCGCTCCCGGCGGCAGCCTGTACGGCATCCAGTTTACGAATAACGGTCGGATCGTCATCTTCGGCGGGGGAGTTCCCCTCGTCCGCGGCGGAGTAATCGTCGGAGGCTTTGGCGTTTCCGGCGGAACTGCACAGCAAGATACCGAGCTCGGCGAATATGCAAAACGATACTTTACGGAGGCACTCACATGAACGAAAGAGACGTTCAGGAAATTGTAAAACAGGTAGTTGCAAAGCTGCAACTTTCCGATCAACCTGCGTCCTCCATGCAAGGTGTTTTTTCCGATATGAACGAGGCGATTGAAGCGGCAAAAGCTTCGCAAAAAATCGTCCGTGCTATGACGATGGACGCACGCGAACGCGTAATTGAAAACATTCGCAAAAAGACCATTGAAAATGCGGAAACGCTTGCACGTATGGCGGTAGAAGAAACCGGCATGGGCAACGTAGGACATAAAATTTTAAAACACCAACTCGTAGCCGAAAAAACCCCCGGCACGGAAGATATCACTACCGAAGCGCTTTCGGGCGATCGCGGTCTTACCTTGGTAGAACGCGGACCGTTTGGCGTAATCGGCGCAATCACTCCCTGTACCAACCCCAGCGAAACGGTTATTTGTAACACCATCGGTATGTTTGCAGGCGGCAACACGGTCGTATTTAACTGCCACCCTGCAGCCGTTAAAACCTCTAACTTTGCGGTAGATATGATCAACCGCGCCAGCGTAGAGGCAGGCGGACCTACCAACATTTGCGTTTCTATGGATAAGCCCACTATGGCAAGCAGCGATACGATGCTCAAGCATAAGGATATTCACCTTATCGCTGCAACGGGCGGTCCGGGCGTGGTAACCACCGTTCTTTCTTCGGGCAAACGCGGCATCGGCGCAGGCGCAGGTAATCCCCCTGCACTCGTAGATGAAACTGCAGACGTAAGAAAGGCAGCCCAAGACATCATCAACGGTTGCACGTTCGATAATAACCTTCCCTGCATTGCAGAAAAAGAGGTTGTTGCCGTTGCTTCGGTTATCGACGAACTTATGAATTACATGGTAGAAGAGCAAGGCTGCTACCTCGCATCCAAAGAAGTGCAAGATAAGCTTGCCGCTACCGTGCTCACCCCCAAGGGGCTCAACCGCAAGTGCGTTGGTAGAAGTGCAAAAGTACTTCTTTCCATGGTAGGCATTGAAGTTTCAGACGATATCCGTTGCATCATTTTCGAAGGGGAGAAAGAACACCCCCTCATTAAAAACGAACTGATGATGCCCATTTTAGGTATCGTTCGCGCAACCGACTTTGAAGACGCGGTAGAAAAGTGCTTAATTTTAGAAGAAGGCAACCGCCACTCCGCGCACATTCACAGCAAAAACGTAGATCATCTCACCCGCTATGCAAAAGCAATGGATACGGCCATTCTCGTAAAGAACGCGCCTTCCTACGCGGCACTCGGCTTTGGCGGCGAAAGCATTTGTACTTTCACCATCGCGTCGAGAACGGGCGAAGGGCTCACTTCCGCAAAAACCTTTACCAAGGCAAGAAGATGCGTTATGAGCGACAGCCTTTGCATTCGATAAGGAGTTATTATGAATCAAGCAAATATTGAAGCAATCGTAAAACAAGTCCTTGAAAGTATGGCAGGCGGCACGTCCGCACCCAAGGCAAGCGGCGGCGCAGTTCCCGCAACCGCTCGCGTTGCAATGCTTACCGAAAAGGAAAAGTTCGAACTGAAAACCTACCCCATGCCCCCGGTTGGCGACGACGATATCCTCGTTAAGGTCGAAGGCTGCGGCGTATGCGGTACGGACGCTCACGAATTCAAGCGCGACCCCTTTAACCTTATCCCCGTTGCTCTCGGCCACGAAGGTACGGGCGAAATCGTTAAAATGGGTAAAAACGTAAAAAAGGATAGCGCGGGCAAACCCTTAAACGTTGGCGATAAAGTGGTTACTTGTATGATTTTCAAAGATAACCCCGATATCACGATGTTCGACCTCAACAAACAAAACGTTGGCGGCGCAGACGTATACGGCTTGCTCCCCGATGACGATATTCACCTCAACGGCTGGTTTGCCGATTATATCTTGGTAAGAAAGGGCAGCACCATTTTCAACGTGTCCGACCTCGATCTCGACAGCCGCATCTTAATCGAACCCTGCGCCGTACTTATTCACGCAGTAGAACGCGCCAAAACGACGGGTATCCTCCGCTTTAACAGCAGAGTGGTCGTACAAGGCTGCGGACCTATCGGTCTTATTTGTATCGCAGTTCTCCGCACGATGGGTATCGAAAACATCGTAGCGGTAGACGGCGAAGATAAGCGTTTGGAATTTGCCAAGAAAATGGGCGCAGATAAATCGGTTAACTTTAAAAACCATAAAGGAATCGAGGCTCTCGCAAAAGGCGTACAAGACGCGTTTGGCGGATACCTTGCAGACTTTGCGTTCCAATGCACGGGTAGCCCCGTAGCGCACGCAAACATCTATAAATTCATTCGTAACGGCGGCGGTCTTTGCGAACTCGGATTTTTCATCAACGGCGGCGACGCCACCATCAATCCCCACTTCGACATTTGCGCAAAGGAAATTACAACGGTTGGCTCTTGGGTATACACCCTGCGCGACTACGCAACCACGTTTGACTTCTTAAAGCGTGCCAAAGCAATCGGCCTTCCCATGGGCGACTTAATTACGCATAAGTATCCCTTAGAAGAAATTAACGAAGCGCTGAAAACCAACCTCAGCATGCAGGGCTTAAAAATTGCAATCGTCAACAAATAAGGAAGATAAATTATGGCACAAGCGGTAGGTATCGTAGAAGTTTACGGATTAACGGCAGCGTTCGTTGCGGGCGACGCAGGATGCAAGGCTGCCGACGTTACTCTGGAAATTTTCGATAAAAACAAACCCGCAAATGCGGATTCACTCCCCGTTCCCCTTATCGTGGTTATCAAATTCCGTGGCTCTGTTGCCGCGGTAGAAGAAGCGGTGCAAGCCGCGTGCGAAGCGGCAAAAACCGTTTCCGGCGTCGTAACCTACCACGTTATTCCCCAACCTTTGGAAGGGACGGACAAAATGTTAAAAATCAGCGGCTTAGATAAGTCCTGATAAAATAAAAAATTTAAGAAAAAAATATCGGAGGATATAAAAAATGGCACAAGAAGCATTGGGTATGATCGAAACGAGAGGTTTAGTTGCAGCAATCGAAGCAGCAGACTCTATGTTAAAAGCAGCAAACGTAACGCTCGTTGGCACCGAAAAAATCGGTAGCGGACTCGTAAGCGTTATGATCCGCGGCGACGTAGGCGCAGTTAAAGCAGCAGTAGAAGCAGGCGCTTCTAACGCAGCTAAGCTCGGCGAACTCGTAGCAACGCACGTAATCCCCAGACCTCATACCGACGTGGAAAAAATTCTTCCCACCCTCGGCTAATCAGGCAAAACGAAACGGATTCCCTGCGGCGTAACTGCCGCAGGGTAAAAAGGAAAGAACCATGGCATACGGCTTTATTGAAGTATCGGGCGTTTGCGCCGGCGTAGACGCACTCGATATCATGTGTAAAACTGCGGACGTTCACCTCGTTACTTGGGAACGTAAAATGGGCGGCAGACTGGTAACCCTCGTTATCGAAGGGGAGGTTTCCGCCGTAGCGCAGGCTGTCGAAACCGCCGCAAGCGGTTGCATCAAAAAGCCGGTGGCAAAAGCGGTTATTGCAAATCCTCATCCGGAAATTGTAAAAATCGCTATGATCAGCGCAAGCCGCATGGCAAAGCGCGAAAAACCGGCAAAGGAAACGCAAAAGGCTGCCTCTAAAAGCAAGCTGAAAAGCGAATCCGAATGCGATACCTAATCGCCTAATTAAGAAAAACTATTCGGGTGAAATGCCCGAAACAAAATAAGACAATTTTTTTGGAGGAATACAAAAATGGCACAAGAAGCATTGGGCATGATCGAAACCAGAGGTTTGGTTGCAGCAATCGAAGCAGCAGACTCTATGTTAAAAGCAGCAAACGTAACGCTCGTTGGCACCGAAAAAATCGGTAGCGGACTCGTAAGCGTTATGGTTCGCGGCGACGTAGGCGCAGTTAAAGCAGCAGTAGAAGCAGGCGCTTCCAACGCAGCAAAACTCGGCGAACTCGTAGCTACGCACGTAATTCCCAGACCTCACACCGACGTTGAAAAAATCCTTCCCGCTTTAAAGTAATTCTTTAAGCACGGAAAGCACGGTTTTTTCGGCCGAACAAACCACGTACATAACGTCCACGGGAGCGGATTTTTCCGCCCCCGCGGGTAGTTGTGGCAAAAAAAGGCAAAATTTTACCTCGTTTTCGTAAAATCACCTTGTAAAATTTCTTTCGGCGAGCGGAAAGCTCCCACCGCGGGCAAACGCTCCTTAAGAAAAAGGCTTAAACGCCCAACCCAAACGGTTGATTCTTTATAAAGGGCCGCTCTATGCGGCAAAAGTGCATCGCACAAACTTTCCCACGGCAATCCGCTGGGATAAGAGGTTTTCTTATGATTCAAGCAGCAAACGTAGAACAAATTACCAAGCTCGTACTCGAAGTGCTGGAAAAAGGCAAAAAATCGGGTGGATTTGCCGTTCCTATCGGCGTATCCGCGCGCCACGTTCACCTTACGCAAAAGGACGTGGAAACGCTTTTCGGTGCAGGGTATCAGCTTACCAAAAAGAAAGAGCTTATGGGCGGTCAGTACGCTTGTAACGAACAAGTAACGATCGTCGGCTTAAAGCTCCGCGCAATCGAAAACGTACGCGTTCTCGGACCGGTACGTTCGTCCTCTCAGGTAGAAATTTCGGCAACGGATGCCGTAAAGCTGGGTGTAAAAGCGCCCGTTCGCCTGTCTGGTGATCTTAAAAATTCCGCACCTATCGCCCT
This sequence comes from Clostridia bacterium, assembly GCA_017421905.1. Taxonomy (GTDB): domain Bacteria; phylum Bacillota; class Clostridia; order Christensenellales; family Borkfalkiaceae; genus SIG402. The sequence continues at coordinate 1,785 of JAFOHH010000125.1, read as the reverse complement.
CGTTGGGCCGAAAGGCTGCGTTTATTTAAACGAAGGCTGCATCGTAGCAATGCGCCATATTCACATGAGCCCCAAGGATGCCGCAGCGGCAGGCGTTTCCGATAAGGAAATCGTTTCCGTGCGCGTTGATAACGAACGGGCTACTACTTATAACAACGTCAGCGTACGCGTCGATCCCACCTTCACGCTCGAAATGCACATCGATACGGACGAGGCAAACGCTGCAAAAATTACCACGGGTACGCCCGCGTATATCATTAAAGACTAACCGCTTACGCGCGAAAGGTCTAACGCCCCGTTGCGTTTCCCTTACCGCGCAAAGCACCTTTTCCTAAAACCGGGAGGATATTATGATTATCGGTAAAGTTGTGGGAAGTGTCGTTTCCACCAGAAAAAATGAAAATTTAGTGGGCAGTAAGTTCATGATCGTAGAGCCCATTCCCAGCTTAAAGGTAGATAACCGCATCGTTGCGGTAGATAACATCGGCGCGGGAATCGGAGAATACGTGCTCGTCGTTCAAGGCAGTAGCGCGCGTTACGGCGTGGGCAATCCCACCGCTCCCGTAGATGCGGCAATCGTTGGTATTATCGACGACGGCAGCAATTTAGAATACTAACTCAAATTAAATTTACTCGCAAGGAATTAAAGCAATGGAACTCACAAAACTTTCGCAAATTATAAAAGAAAACGGCATCGTCGGTTGTGGCGGCGCCGGCTTTCCCACGTATGCGAAATTAGATACGCGCGCAAAGACCATCATTATGAACTGCGCCGAATGTGAGCCCCTGTTAAAGTTACACCAACAACAATTAAAAGAAAATCCTGCCGTTATTCTTTCCGCCTTTTACGAAATCGGCAAAGCCGTTGGCGCGGAAGAGATGATTATCGGCATTAAAAATTCCTACGTCGGCACCATTGCCGCCCTTACCACCGCCGTACAAGATTATCCCAACATGCGCCTAGCCTTGTTGGATAAAATCTATCCTGCCGGGGACGAAGTCGTTTTAATTTACGATGCAACGGGTAAGGTTGTTCGCCCGGGCGGATTGCCTATCGAACAGGGCGTTGCCGTATTTAACGTAGAAACCTGCTATAACGTATACCAAGCATTGCACGGCATTCCCGTAACCGATAAACTGATTACCATCGCCGGCGAAGTAGCAACCCCCGTAACCTTGCGCCTCCCCATCGGTATGACGGTAAAAGAGGCAGTTGCTTACGCAGGTGGCGTTACGGTAGAAAATCCCGCCTTCGTTATGGGCGGCGTTATGATGGGTAACCTTGGCACGGAGCAAACGCTCATCACCAAAACCACCAACGCGATTATCGTTCTTCCGCAAGATCATATCGTCGTACAAAAAAAGAATTTAGATCCCGCAATCGGGTTAAAACGCGCGGCGGCAAGCTGTTGCCAATGCGAAATGTGTACCGACCTTTGCCCCCGCAACGCTTTGGGACATCCCATTCAGCCCCACCTATTTATGCGTGCGGCAACCTGTAAGGACGTACAAGATCCCAACATTTTCCTAAACACGTTCTTCTGTTCTTCCTGCGGTCTTTGCGAAATGTATTCGTGCTTCCAGGGCTTAAGTCCGCGCACGCTCATTACCGCCTACAAGCAGGGCTTACGTGCGGCAGGCATCACGCCTCCTAAGGTAGAAGCAGCCCCCGTGCAAGAAGAAAAACGGCTTATGCGCAAAGCACCGGTCGATAGATTGATGGCACGCCTTAACTTAACGCATTATAACGTAAAAGCGCCCATCGTAAATAAAGAAATTTCCGTT